>DASZPK010000607.1:0-5695 GCA_035550335.1 Chthoniobacteraceae bacterium
GGATGGGATTCAATACCGACATGCCGGAGGACCAAGGGGGGCGGACAATCATGTTTGCGCGGTGGCCGGCGGCGCTGGGGGAGGATTTCAAGGCGCACTACGGGCTCGATGCGAGCGACGAGCAGTTTGCGAATGCGAAATACGAGGTGGTGAACGATGGGCGGGCGTTGCGAAGGGATTTCAATATCCCGAGCAACAAGCGGGTGCGGTTTGTGTTGAAGCCGAATGCGGAGCTTGCGGCGCATGAGACGGAGGTGTTGAAGATTTTGCTGAATGCGGAGGCGCTCGATGTAGTGAAGAGTTTTGATGCGCCGAAGGGGACGCCTACTGCGCTCACGCCGCTGGGCGAGCTCTTTCTGCCGCTGGAGGGTCTCATCGATCCCGCGGCGGAGCGGGAGCGGTTGAAGAAGGAGATTGCCAAGACGGAGGATGAACTGGCGAAGGTGCGCGCGAAGCTTGCAAACCCGACGTTTGCGGAGAAGGTGCCGGCGGCGGTACTCGAGGAGCACAAGCAGCGAGAGACCTCGTGGGCTGAGAAGCTCGCGCAATTGCAGAAGATGCGGGATGCGCTCGGATAAGCAATGTCAGCCGTCCAAAAGACCGGCGGCATCCGTAGTCAGGTTGTGAACTCGGGAAAATGTCCAAAGTGCGGGGCGGTGGTGGAGCACGTGAAGGTTGAAGCGATCGCTTCGAAACCTTCGCCGGGGAAGCCTCGCCACGAGGGACTCACCTACCTTTGCCCATCGTGCAGCACGATTCTTGGCGTGAACCTTGCGCCTGTTTCACTGCAGGAGGAGGCGCAGGAATTGTAAGCGGCCGGGTTGGCAACCGGGTGGGTGGGCGGTGATCTTGCAGACACACCGCTGATTTTGTTTCCGGCGGGACGCCGGAACGTCACGCGGGACGCGTAACCTCCCCGGAGGATGCTATCGCGCTTTTGATTCGATCACGCCTAAACGATGCGGGGGGGGAGGCCCGGGCTTTTCGCGGAGCGAAGTGCGACCGCCGCGGGCGGCGCGGAATTTGTCGAAGATTTCGTCGCAGCCGTCGATCTTGAGCTGGTGGAGGATGCGCAGGAGTTCGCCGAGGCGGCCTTTGGGGAAGCCGCGGCGCTGGAACCAGTTCAGGTATTCGACGGGGAGGTCGAAGAGCGGGACGCCGTATGGCGGGAAATATTTTGGGCCGAATTTGCCGAAGGGCATGTAGGTTCCGCCGATGTCGGCGATATCGGCTGCGATCCAGTCGCGCAGGTTTTCCTCGAGGGACATGGTTCAGGTTGGAGCAGTGGTCGTGTTGGGTCAAGGCGGCGCGCTCCGATTCATGTTCCGCTGCGACGTCCAACGCCTCCGCTGGGACAGCGGACACTACAACTTGCCGGCTGCGACTCTTGAAACTTAGATGGAGGCGGCTTTGCGGGCGGACTCGTAGATGGTGCGGAGGGAGGCGCCGGTTTTTTCGGAGGCGGCGCGGACGGATTCGTACTCGGGGGCGACCTGGATGATCCTGCCGGCTTTTAAACCGAGTTTAACGGTGATTTCGCCGTGCTCGGTTTTTACCTTTTCGAATTTGCGCTCGAGCTTGAGGCGGTTGACCTGGTTCATGCGGATGCCGAAGGAGGTGGTCTCGGCGAAGATGATGTCGGCGAGTTTGGGGACGTCGGCGTTTTCGCAGAGGAGGGTGAGTTGGATGGCGGGGCGGTTTTTCTTCATCTGGATGGAGGTGAAGAAGACGTCGAGCGCGCCGGCGGCGAGGAGTTTGTCCATGGTGGCGCCGGTGATTTCGGGAGAGAGGTCGTCGATGTTCGTCTCGATGCGGGTGATGGTGTCCGTTTCGTAGGCGGCGGATTTTTCATCGGTTTCGCCGAGAATGGCGCGGAGGGCGTTGGGGCGGCCGGGCAGTTTGCGGGAGCCGACGCCGTAGCCGATTTTTTCGACTTTCATTGCGGGCATGGGGCCGAAGGAGGCGCCGAATTCGGCGGCGATGGCGGCGCCGGTGGGGGTGATGAATTCGAATTCCTCGTCCTCCTGGCGCAGGGGAATGCCGGAGAGGATTTCGAGGGTGGCGGGCGCCGGGATGGGGAATTTGCCGTGCTGGCACTCGATCCAGCCGCGGCCCTCGGAGAGCGCGGAAACGAAGATTTTTCCGACTTTCAATTGCTCGATGCCGACGCAAGCGAGGACGATGTCGGCGATGGAATCGAGCGCGCCGACTTCGTGGAAGGCGACGGCTTCCGGGGGGACGCCGTGGATTTTTCCCTCGGCGACGGCGATGCGCTGGAAGATGGAGAGGGTGTGCTTTTTTACGAAATCGCTGAGGTCGCTCTTTTCGATGAGGGCGCGGATTTCGGCGTGGGTGCGGCCGTGGGCGTGCTCGCAATGTTCGTGGTCGTGGTGATGCTCGTGGCCTTCGTGGGAATGGGTGTGCTCCGCGTGCTCGTGGTGGTGATGCTCGTGCCCCTCATGCCCGTGTTCGCAGTGCGAGCCGTGCTCGTGATGCTCGTGCGAGTGCTCGCTTTCGTGCGAATGTTCCCCGTGCTCGTGATGGTGATGGCCCTCGTGGGAATGGCCATGGTCGTGCTCTTCCTCGTCCTGGCCGTGGGTGTGGGTGGCGCCTTCGTGGATGCCGAATTTGATGCCTTCGATGGACTGGGTTTGCTTGCGCTCGAAATGCATGTGGAAGTCGCCGATGTCGAGCTTGGCGAGTTCCCATTCGAAGGTGGAGGGTTTTACGCCGAGGTCGGCGAGGGCGCCTACGGTCATGTCGCCGCTGATGCCGGAGAAGCAGTCGAGGTAGAGAACTTTCATGGTTGACCTATTTCATCTCACAAACGCGGGAATTTCACAGCGGAATTTATTGCGGAGCCAAGCCGGTAACGGAAGCGCTCTTTCGTCCCTACGGGACTTGGTTTGCTATTTGCGGGATGAGCACAGGCAGTAAACTGCCTGCCTATTGTCTTTCGTCCCTACGGGACTTCAGCCGGGCCAAGAATATTTCCGGCGGGAGGAATTCGTGAAGAGAGTCTAATTTTCCTTTGCGCCCTTTGCGGTCTTGGCGGTTAATACTGCCCCTTCATGTTTGAACTTCTCTCCACCGATACCGTCACCAAGGCGCGGCGCGGGCGCATTACCACCCGGCACGGCGTCATCGAGACGCCGGTGTTCATGCCGGTGGGGACGCAGGGGTCGGTGAAGGCGGTGAGTCCGCGCGAGCTGACGGAACTCGGGGCGCAGATCATCCTGGGGAATACGTATCATCTTTTCGTGCGGCCGGGGATGGAGGTGATGAATCATTTCGGCGGGCTGCACCAATTCATGAATTGGCGCGGGCCGATCCTGACGGACAGCGGGGGGTTCCAGGTATTTTCGCTGGCGAAGCTGCGGAAGATCACGGAAGAGGGGGTGCATTTTCAAAATCACCTCGACGGGACGCCGTGCTTCATCGGGCCGGAGACGGCGATGGATATCCAGAGGGCGCTGGGATCGGACATTGCGATGGCGTTCGATGAGTGCCCGCCCTACCCGTGCGAACGCGATTACGCGGAGAAGAGCCTCGGGCTCACGCAGCGCTGGGCGAAGCGGTGCAAGGCGTGGTGCGACGAGCGCGACGCGGAGGGGGCGGCGCGGCCGGCGGTGTTTGGCATCGCGCAGGGGGCGACGTTCGCGGACTTGCGGAGGCGCGCGGCGGAGGAGCTCGCGGAGATGAATTTCGAGGGGTACGCGGTGGGGGGCGTGAGCGTGGGGGAACCGGAATCCGAAATGATGGCGGCGGTGGAGAATGCCGAGCCGTACCTGCCGGCGCAAAAGCCGCGGTACGCGATGGGGCTGGGCACGCCGCCGCAGATGCTGGAGATGATCGCGCGCGGGATCGACATGTTCGATTGCGTGCTGCCGACGCGGATCGCGCGCAACGGCACGGCGTTCACGGCGGGCGGGACGATCAACCTCAAAAACGCCTGTTACACGAGCGACAAGGGGCCGATCGAGGAGGGATGCGCGTGCCCGGCGTGCGGGGAGTTCACGCGAGGCTACATCCGGCACCTGGTGAAGGCGGAGGAGATCCTCGGGCTGCGCCTCGTGACGTTACACAACCTTTGGTTTTATTTGAACCTTATGACACGCGCACGCGCGGCGCTGGAAACGAATACATTCGACGCATTGAGAAAAACGTTCGTGGAAAATTACGCGGTGCGTGAAATTCCCGGATGAGTTTTTTTTAATGTAAAAACACTTGCGTGTTACGAAATTGTAACGTAGCAAAAAACAAGATGAAACAAAGTGCGCGCCCGATGGAAAAAATTTCCACTTTGCGCGTGTTTAACAGGTTGCATTATCGAAAAACCGGTATAGTTTGCCTGTAATTACCCACCAAAAATATGTCCAAATACACCGCATTCCGCTGCCCGGAAGACCTTCTCCACAAGGCGAAGGCCAAAGCCAACAAAGACCACCGCTCGCTGAGCAACTACCTCATCACCTTGATCGCCAAGGATGTGGGCGGCACCGCCCCGAAAGCCAAGGCGAAGAAAAAGGGCCGCTAAAAACCATCCCGCTGCACGTCGCGAGAGAGAGTGAAGTGTGACGCGCAGTAGCAGTTTGGGAAGAGGGTGGTGTGCATCAAAGTCGACACACCGTTTAACAGACGGAGCAAGTCGTTTTATGCCATCGCGTTATGTTGTGGCAAAGCCCCGCAGGCGCGGGGTGAGGTTTGATCGCCAGTTTCTGGTTGGTCAGGTTGTTGTCTCCGGGCGGATGTTTTCGCACCCTTGAAAATTCTCCGCTCGCCATCCGTGACCGCCCGCTTTTGTCGCAAGCAAAAGCGGGGCGGAAGGCTTGTACTCGTGCCTATGATGGGTGCGCTGCATGAGGGGCATCTCACACTGATCCGGCGCGCGCGGGCGCTCGCCGGCGCGCGGGGCCTTGTGGCGGTGAGCATTTTTGTGAATCCCACGCAGTTCGGGCCGAAGGAGGATTTTTCCAAATATCCGCGCCCCTTCGCGCGCGATGCGGCGCTTTGCCGCAAAGCGGGGGTCGATCTCATTTTCAATCCCGCGCCGGAGCAGATGTACCCGGAGGGCTACTCGACTTATGTCGAGGAGGGCGCGCTCGGCGGGGTGCTGTGCGGCAGATCGCGCCCCGGGCATTTTCGCGGGGTGTGCACGGTGGTGTGCAAGTTGTTCAACATCATCGCGCCTGATGTCGCGGTGTTTGGCAAAAAGGATTTCCAGCAGCTCGCGATCATCAAACGGATGGCGCGCGATCTCGACCTGCCGGTGAAAATCCACGGCGTGGAGACGGTGCGCGAACCGGACGGACTGGCGCTGAGCTCGCGGAACCAATACCTCAGCGCGGAGGAGCGCGGGCGCGCGCCGGTGATTCGCCGCGCCCTGCTCGCGGCAGCGAAAAATATTCGCACTGCGCAGAAGACCGCGACTGCGATGATCGCGCCTGTTCCGGGAGCGTGGATCGATTATATCGAGGTGCTGGATGCGGAAACGTTGCAGCCGATCGGCAGCAAGAGCCGCACCGCGGTGATTGCCGCGGCGGTTTTCCTTGGTAAAACAAGGTTGATCGATAACATCACGGTATCGCTCCGAAAATGAGATTCACCCCAACCAATTACGCGATGCAGCAAGTTCCGGGGAGCGCACGCGGCCCGCGTGCCGCGTTCGGCGGCTCGCCGAATGCATTTCGTGGCG
>DASZPK010000608.1:0-3344 GCA_035550335.1 Chthoniobacteraceae bacterium
CCGAGTCGCTTCGCAACGATGGGCGCGTATGGGCGCCGAAGAAAAAAGGCGACAAGCGCCCGCCGAGCGAGATCCCCGAAAGCGAGCGCGATTATTACCTCGAACGCAAATACCCGAGCTTCGGCAACCTCTCCCCGCGCGACATCTCCTCGCGCGCGGCAAAGGAGGCGTGCGACGAAGGCCGCGGCGTGGGCGCAAGTGGGCTGGGCGTGTATCTCGATTTCGCCGACGCCATCAAGCGCCTCGGCGAGCCGGTGATCCGCGAGCGCTACGGCAACCTTTTCGACATGTATCACAAGATCACCGCCGAGGACGCCTACAAGGTCCCGATGCGCATTTTCCCCGCGGTGCATTACACGATGGGCGGATTGTGGGTGGACTACAACCTGATGAGCAACATCCCCGGCCTGCACGTGCTGGGCGAGGCGAATTTCTCCGACCACGGCGCAAACCGTCTCGGAGCGAGCGCGCTCATGCAGGGGCTCGCCGACGGCTATTTCGTGATCCCGGCGACCATCGGCAATTATCTCTGCACGCAACTCGGCAAAAAGGTGAACCCCGACGCGCGCGAGTTCGTGAAGGCCGAGGACGACGTCCAGCAGCGCATGAAAAAACTCCTCGGCATCCGCGGCAAGCGCTCGGTCGATTCCTTCCACCGCGAGCTCGGCCTGCTCGTCTGGGAAAAATGCGGCATGGCGCGCAATGAGGCGGGCTTGCAGGAAGCGCTCAAGAAAATCCCCGAAATCCGGGAAGAATTTTGGAAAAACGTGAACGTGCCCGGCAGCAATGAAGAGTTGAACCAGTCGCTGGAAAAGGCCGGCCGCGTGGCCGATTTCCTCGAGTTCGCCGAGCTGATGTGCCAGGATGCCCTGCAACGCCGCGAATCGTGCGGCGCCCATTTCCGGGAAGAGTTCCAGACACCGGAAGGCGAGGCAAAACGCAACGACGAGCAATTCGCTTACGTCAGCGCGTGGGAATATTCCGGCAACCCCGCCGCGCCCGTGCTCCACAAGGAGCCGCTGGATTTCGAAAACGTCCACCTCGCGCAAAGGAACTACAAATAATGAATTACAAACTCAAAGTCTGGCGCCAGGCGAATGGCAGCGCCCCGGGGAAACTGGTCGATTACGACGCAAACGGCATTCCCGCCGACGCCTCATTCCTCGAGATGCTCGACATCGTGAACGAAACGCTCATCGCGAAAAACGAGGAGCCGATCGCGTTCGACCACGATTGCCGCGAGGGCATCTGCGGCATGTGCTCGCTCGTTATCAACGGCGTGGCCCACGGCCCCGAGCGCGCCACGACCACCTGCCAGCTCTACATGCGCCATTTCGACGACGGTGACACCATTTACATCGAGCCGTTCCGCGCGCGGGCGTTCCCGGTGCTGAAGGATTTGATCGTGAACCGGAGCGCGTTCGACCGCATCCAGCAGGCGGGCGGGTTCATCACCGCGCGTGTCGGCTCGGCGCCGGACGGCAACTCGGTGCCGGTTCCGAAACAAGATTCCGACCTCGCGATGGACGCCGCCGCGTGCATCGGCTGCGGCGCTTGCGTGGCCGCCTGCCCGAACGCCTCCGCCATGCTCTTCGTAAGCGCAAAAGTCTCGCATCTCTCCCTCCTCCCCCAAGGCCAGCCCGAGCGCGCCAGCCGCGCCCTGGCCATGGTGCGTAAAATGGACGAGGAAGGATTCGGCAATTGCCGCAACCATTACGAATGCGAGGCCGTCTGCCCCGCGGAAATTAAAGCGACCTTCATCACGAGGCTCAACCGCGAGTTCGCCATTGCGAACGTGAAGGAAACTTTACTGGACCAGCACTAGACGGGTTCCAAGTTCAAAGTTCAAGGTTCTCCGCGACCTAGGCGCGCAAGGACCTTGAACCCCTAAAAAACTTAAGGGACCCGGCGGTTTTTACCGCTCGGGCCCCTTGAAGAAACATCCGGGTCTCTCAGGTCCGGATGTTTGAGCCAACCCCTACTATGAAATTATTTGCTGGAGGCAACCAGAGTGCCGTTCGAGCTGGCCACAGCCGCCACGTTGGTGGCATGGTGACGGTAGCTGCCAGACTTGCTGTAAGAATAAAGAGGGATGTATTGGCGCTCGGGATTGATGGTGTCAGCCTCGATCGGCTTGTAGGAGAGCGTGCAATCCAGAATCCACCACTTGCCTTCGGATTTCCACATCAGCCATGCGTGGCTCATGGTGGAATTGTCGCGGGCGCGGCCGATCACGAAGCGGACGTTCGGGTCGTTGAGCTGGCTGGCGAGCCAGAGGGCCTTCGCTTTGCAATCGCCGGCGTGGGTCGAGGCGGTCACGTCAGGCAGGGCGGCAACATAAGGAGTGGTGAAGGAGTAGCGGAAGTTGCGGCCTTCGACCATGAGCTGGCGGACCTTGTCCATGGAGGCCGGCTGGCCGTCCAGATGGGAAAGTACCTGCTTGACGGGGCTCAGGTAGCGGTCATAAGGGGTGTAGTTGGCGGAAGCGCCAAGATCGACAGGAGCGGCTGCAAAGCAGACGTGGGAAACTACAGCAGCGATGATTGAGAGAGTAAGCTTTTTCATAGTCTTTGTTAATGTTTAGATTGGTTGTGTTTTTTATACTGACAATAATTACCATAAGCTACTCCCGTGCCAACCTAGTTTTCCCAATATTGATATATTGCTATTATATTTGTAATATATTCATAGTGAACGAGTTAAGATTTTGATTTGATTTGAGAAAATGACCGGATTGGCCATTCTCGAATCTCAGTTTCGATATGGAATTTCTATAATTGATGATGTCTATCGCATTTGCGAATGATACGAAACGGACTTCTGCCATAGAGGAGCTACAGAGAAGGCGCGGCTCTCAAGCTATGGCGGAGAAGAGAGTTTCCAAGACAAGCGCGTTCTCCAATCAATCTGGAGCTTGGGAACGAGAAGAAGGAGGCGCGCCTATCAGTGATTCTCTTCTGGAAATCACTGGCGCTCTTCCGTCGAACTTGCTACACCTGCACACCCTCAATGAAGCTCCGCAACCAATTGCTCGCCCTTGCGTGCATTCTTCTCTTTATCGCCTTCGGTTTTCTCTATTTTCACAAGTGGGTGGAGCAGAAGCCCTTCGGCATCATCATCTTCGTGAGTGACGACCTCACCACGGACGACATCACCGCCGCGCGCCTATATAATGGCGGGGCCGATAGCCGCCTTTCCTTTGAAAAGTGGCCAAATGCCAACGTCGCCATCCTCACCAATTACGCGAACGACTATGCCGTGCCCGATTCCGCGGCGGCATCCTCAGCCATCGCCACGGGTGCAAAGGTGAACAACGGCAGCCTTTCCATGGATCCCGGCGGGAA
>DASZPK010000609.1:0-4209 GCA_035550335.1 Chthoniobacteraceae bacterium
CGCCCAGCATAATGAGGCAGCATGCTGCGAGAACCCACCACCAGAGGCGTTGTTGCGATTCGGCGGCTGCGTCGCTCACGGTTACGAGACCGGGCTGTTTGGCGGAGGCATCCGGCACGGTCCCGGACGATTGGAGCGAAGCGAGTTGCCCGGGGTCGGGCCACGGGGTGAGGTCGGATTCCTCGGAGGGGACGTTCACGGCGAAGCAGTAACTCTTCGCGACGGTCGTGTATTGATAAATGCCGGGAACCCCCGGGCGCAAATTTCCGCCCGCGCCAGCTTGTAAAACATTGTTATCTGTCACTGTCTGCGGCGTGTCGAGGGCGCTCCATTTCCCGCCGGGAGCGGGCGCGGCGATGGTGTCGCCGATGCGGAGATCGGCGTGGACGCTGGAGTACGCCGAAAGCCAGCGCACCGCCTGGTGGACCAGCGGCACGAAAGTCGGGCGCACCATCCAGTCCGTGGCCTCGCGTTCCGGCGCAAACCCGCAGAGGAAGATGCGATGCCCGCCGGAAACCCACTCCGCAATGGCGGTTGCCCCGTCGGGCCATTTCGCGACCGGGTCGAGGCCGTCGCCATCGAGATTGAATCCCTGCTGGAACTCGATGTCCATGAGCGGCAGCAGCCCCTCGCCTGCGAACGGCGCGAGCAGCGGGTGGTCCGGGTCCCAATCGCGCAGGTGCCACGGCTCGGTGTCGCCATCCGCGCGCTCGCGCGCCGCAACGCGGATGCCGCGCGCCTGGAGCCACTTCGCCTGCGCGTCCGAGCCATCGGCAAAAATCCAGAGCACGCCGCCGGCGTCCACAAAATGGTCGAGCCGCGTACCCTGCGCGCCGGTGAAAGCATCGCCGCTGCGCACGATGGCCACCTCGTCCGCGGGCCAATCGGCGGCGGGGAGTGGCAAAGGTTCCAGCGCGCCGCCATTGAGTTTGCGTGTGGATTGGAGCGCGTGCGCAAGATAATCGGCGCCCGATTTTGCGGGCTCGAAAATCACGGGCATACCAGCGCTTTGCGTGGCGACAATCCATGCGGAATCATCGGCGGCCAGGTCGTCGGCATCAGCGGGACTGAGCGATTCAAGCGACACGCAATACCCGGCGGGCTGCGTGTCGGGGGGAATGTTGAGAGGGAGCCGGATGCGATTTTCGCCCGAGCGCCGCAGATCCATCTGCTGCTGCGCAACCACCGCGCCGCCGGTTCCCGCGACGCGCACGGTGATGCGGCGGGATTCGGTTTCCGGCGTGTAAAGGCGCACGTCGGCATCGATCGCCGGCTTGTCCGTTCCCGAGACCCAAGCGAGCGATGCGATGGCGGCCTGGTGTTTTACAAGCGGCGGCATATCGGGAAAATCGATCTTGATGCCGGGCGCGAGATGCTGGTCGAACGACGCGCCGAGCCAGCCGAGCCGCTGCTCGTCCGCCATCCAGACGAGCGTTTTCGTCCTGCCGGGATTCGCGGCCAGCGCGTCGCCCGCAACGCGCAGCGCGCCGGCGTAGCGCGTGGTTTCGTAGCCCGGCTGCAATTGCTCGAGCGTCGAGCGCACGCGGTCGAGATCGCCGGTCACCGGCACGAGCCACGTCGGCTCCGGGTTCATGAGCAACAACCCGGCGCGGTCGCCTGGCTGGAGATCGGCGAGGTATTGGAGCGCCCATTTACGGAGCGGTTCCCAGCGGCCGCGCGCCTGCATGCTCATCGAGTTGTCGATCGCAATCACGGTCACGCTCTGCGAATCCGCATTCCCGCTTTTCCAAAATGGCCGGGCGAATGCCGCCGCAAGCAGCGCGATGAACGCCATTCGCAGCAGGAGCGTGATCCAGCGGCGCAGCCAGTGCTTGCGCGTGTCGCGGATGGCCGATTCGCCGAGGAACCGCAGCGTGGGGAAGGGGATGATTTTCTTCGGCTTGTTGCGCAGGAGATGGAGCACGATCGGCAACCCGACCATCAGCCCGCCCGCGAGGAAACCGGGAAAGAGCCAGTTCATGTCCGCTCCTCCCGATGCGCGAGATACCGCGCCAGAGCATCCATCGGCGGACGGCTCGTATTCAGCCGCGCCACTTCGCCGCCGGCCTCGTGAAACATCTCATCGAGCTGCGCGCAAAATTCGCCGAAACGCTGGAGATAATTTTTGCGCGTGGAGGCGGCGTCGAGTTTCAGCCGGCTGCCGCTTTCCGCATCCACGAACGTGCCGCTGTCGTCGAGATCGAAATCGATTTCCTGCGGGTCGAGCACATGGAGCCCGATGATGTCGTGCCGGTCGTAACGCAGGCGGCGCAGGGCGGATTGGAGCCCAACCGGGTTTTCATAAAAATCGCTCGCGATGGCAACCAGCGAGCGCGCCGGCAGCAATTCCGCCAGCGATTCCAGCGCCGATGCGAGATCGGTGCCGCCGCCGGGTGTGACGCACTCCAGCTTTCCCGTGAAAACGCGCCAGTGAGCCATCGAGGACCGCGCGCGCACAAATTCCCCGAGCCCGCGCGCCACGGTCGCGAGGCCGAAGGCATCCTGCTGCCGTTGCGCGAGCAACCCGAGCGCGGCGAGCACGAGCCGCGCGTATTCGATCTTCTTCATCACCTCCGGGCGCGAGCGAAAATCCATCGAGCTGCTCGTGTCGAGCACGAGGAAAACGCGGAGCTGCGTCTCCTCCTCGAATTGTTTGACATGCAGGCGGTCGCTGCGGCCAAAGAGCCGCCAATCCACGCGCCGCAAATCGTCGCCGTGCTGGTAATCGCGATATTCCGCAAACTCGACCGACGAGCCCTTCTGCGGGCTGCGATGCCTGCCGCTGAGGAACCCCTCGACGAGATACCGCGCGCGCAATTCGAGCGAAGGCAACTCCGCAAGCAGCCGCATATCGAGCGGCGGCAGCGGCGGAACAGGCGCGTCGCGCCTGCCGGGCGGGCGCCGGAGATGCTGCGGGATGGGCGGGGCAGGGGACATTATTTTTGATGCGTCTTTTTCTTAAACGCAGAGGTACAGAGAAAACAGAGGACCACGGAGAATTTGCAAATACTTTTCCCTCTGTGTTGCTCTTCCATCTTTCTCCGTGTCTCTGTGTTTAAATTCGTTCGCAGTCTAAAACTCTAGGCCATCGATTTCACCAGTTTATCGATTATCGTGTCCGGCGTCTCGTGGTCCGCCTCGGCGCGGTAATTGGTGATGATGCGGTGCCGCAGCACGAGCTTCGCGCTCCGCTGGATGTCCTCCTTCGCCACGTTGAAGCGGCCATCGAGCGCGGCGAATGCCTTCCCCGCAAGCGCGAGATATTGCGAGGCGCGCGGCCCCGCGCCCCATTGCAGGTATTTCTTCACGAAATCCGCCGACTTCGGCCCCGTGGGGCGCGTGGCCTGCACGAGCGACACCGCGTATTCCGCGACCGATTGCGGCACGGGAATCTGCCGCACAGCGCGTTGCAGCGCGATCATCTCGGCGGCGGTCCAGACTTTCGAGAGCGGCGTGTCGATATTCTGCGTGGTCTCAAGCAGGATGCGCACCTCCTCCTCGTGCGAGGGATAATCGATCCGCAGGTTGAACATGAAACGGTCGAGCTGCGCCTCTGGAAGCGGATACGTCCCCTCCTGCTCGATCGGGTTTTGCGTGGCGAGCACGAAAAACGGCGCGGGCATCGCATAGGTCTTCCCCGCCACCGTCGCGCGGCGCTCCTGCATCGCTTCCAGCAACGCGGCCTGCGTCTTCGGTGGCGTGCGGTTGATTTCATCGGCGAGCAACAGGTTCGCAAAAATCGGCCCCGGCACGAAACGGAACTCGCGGTGCCCGTCGTGCGAATCCTCGATGATCTCGGTGCCGGTGATGTCGCTCGGCATGAGGTCGGGCGTGAACTGGATGCGCTGGAACTGCATGTCGAGGATTTCAGCGAGGCTGCGCACGAGCATCGTTTTCGCAAGGCCCGGCACGCCGATCATGAGCACGTGCCCCTCCACCGCGAGCGCGACAAAGAGGTCGCGAATGATTTCATCCTGCCCGATGATGCGTTTGCCAAGCTCCGAGGCGAGGCGCGAGTAGGCTTGGGGGACGCTGCGCAGGATGTCAACGTCGGCTTGGGTGGCGGTGCTGGTCTGTATGGTCATAAATGGTTTTAGTTTAGACGGATTTATTTCGATAATGCTGCGATCCATTTGCGCAGGCTTGCGAGGAAAGCTTTGTAATCCTCCGGCGTGTATTGCGGTTGCAGGATTTCGGCGCGGGCCGTGC
>DASZPK010000610.1:0-2007 GCA_035550335.1 Chthoniobacteraceae bacterium
GCACCAGCCGGAAACGGTCGCCGTACGCGGCGAGGAAAGCGGGAAAGCCGGCGAGCGACGCGCCGGGATTGTAAAACAACCGTGGGCGCATCACGAGGAAATCGAGGCGGCGCGGATGGGATTCGTCGGGCGGCACGTCGACTGTGAGCGCGAAGGTTTCGCCCGCGAACTCCGGCTGGATGCCGAGCGTCCAGAGCAGCAGCATGGCGTCGGTGATCGGGATGGGCACGTGGCCGGCGAAATTGCGGTTCAGGTTGCGGCGCAGTTTCCGCAATGGCGAGAAATCGAAAAAGCCGCTGAACAACACCAGTTCGCGTCCGCCGAGCGGCGGGCAGCGCAGCGTGTGCATCGCCGCACCGGGGGCCGGAAACATTGTTTTACAACTCCCGCCAAAATTTTCCACGAGCCGCTTGCACAGCTCGTCGATCTCCACGCCGTCGATCGCGGCGTGCTGGCATTGCATCCAGACATCCGCGGCGCCGGCATCCAGCTCGCGGATCACGAAATTGAGCATCGACGCGCCCGGGAACCGGCAGACCATCGGGTCGGGCGGCCGAAACCGGTCCGCGCCGCTCTCGAATGCCACGAAGCTTCCTTGCAGAACGCGGCGCGCGTAATCCGCCTCATCCGCGGCGAGCGATGCGCCCACGCTTTGCAAAATCCTCCCCGGGCGCTCGGTGACATCGAGCGCCAGCGTGGCGTTCGCGGCCCCAATCACCGCCGCATGCACGCGCTCGCGCTTCGCGGAATCGAGCGCGGGCGCCGCGGGATCGAGCACCGGAGCGATGCGCGCGAGGCCGCCATCCTGCTTGAACTCGACCACGAAAACATCCACTGCCTGGACCGGCACCATCCGCGTGATGTAGCGGTCATCCTCCGCCGCGAGGCGCGCGATCGGTTCGCCCGCGAGGAAATCGCGCAGCCGCGTTGCGAACTGCATCCGCGCGCCCTCCCTGTCGCGCCCCCAATCCACCGCGCACGATTTCACGCCGAACATCCCGCCCATCATTTTTCCCGATTCGCTGCGCAGGCTGATCGCGGCGTTGTAGCGCCACGGGTCGCGCTCCTTCATCCGCCCGAGGCGTTGCAGGATTTCCGCGATGGCGATCCAGGCCGCCGCCGCAATGTTCACGAGTCTGCGATACATCGGTCTCGCAAGTAGCATCTTGGTTTTTCCATGTCGAGGATTAGCCCGCGCCCGGGCGATCGTCCTTGCCTGTATCGCGCCGCTTTGTTTAAACTTGCGGCGCGACTCAACCCCTCACGAAAGGAATAAAATGTTACACATCATTTGGTCCATCATCGTCGGATTCATCGTTGGTTGGATAGCGAATCATTTCATTCACACGGACATCCACGGCTTTTGGATGACCGCCGGCGTCGGCATCGCAGGATCCATTGTGGGCGGCTTGATCGCGCGACTCTTTTCAAAGCCGAAGGAGGGCCAGCCGTTCCATCCTGCCGGGATACTCATGTCCATCGTCGGCTCGGTGGTCCTGCTGTTGGTGTTAAGCAAGCTGGGCTTTTGATCCGGAGTGGGGATCCTATTTTTCCTGATTAAGGCCGGGGTTGCGCTGATCGCCATCTATTACGTGCTGGCGTATTGGATTGCCCCGGCGCTCTGGACTCATTACGAGCACCACCCGAAGCTCGCCGAAGCGCCCAAGACCACCCTTACCAAAGAAGGGATACCCGGCGACCCTCTCAATGTCGGCCTTGTCGGAAACCACGAGGATGTGATCCACTCGCTTGTGGCCGCGGGTTGGCTTCCCGCCGATCCGATCACGTTCAAGACGAGCCTGCGCATCACCGAGAGCGCCTTGCTCGGAAAGCCGTACCCCACCGCGCCGGTAAGCAACTTGTACGTATTCGGACGCGTGGAAGACCTCGCGTTCGAGCAGGCGGTCGAGGGAAACACCCGCGAGCGCAATCACGTCCGCTTTTGGAGCGCTGACGAATTGGGCAAGGATGGCAAGCCGTTCTGGATCGGGGCCGCGACTTTCGACC
>DASZPK010000611.1:0-2276 GCA_035550335.1 Chthoniobacteraceae bacterium
TGGATTTTGAGTCCAGCGCGTCTGCCAATTCCGCCACGCCGGCTTTGCAGGGTGGAGTTCTTATCTAGCATCGTCCGGCAGGGCCGCAATGAAAAAACACCGGCGTTTTCTTATTCATTGAAAAAACCGGCATGAGGCTGCAAACTGCATTTCCCTCCCGAATGAAACAGCCGTTCCTCTCCTCGTTCGCCACATTCGCATATGTCCTGCTCGTCTCCGGCATGCCGCTTTTCGCCCAAACGCAAAAAGACGCCCCCGCGCCGAACACCCTCACGCCGGATGAGACCAAGGCCGGCTGGAAACTCCTCTGGGACGGGAAGACGACCGATGGATGGCGGAGCGCGAAAGGAGAGGATTTTCCGAAGACGGGCTGGACGATCCACGATGGCGTGCTGACCGTGCACGAGAGCGGCGGGAAGGAATCGGGCGGCGGCGGGGACATCATCACGCGCGAGCGCTATTCGAGTTTCGAATTATTTGCCGATTTCAAAATCACCGAAGGCGCGAACAGCGGGATCAAATATTTCGTGCAGCCGAATCTCGACCCGATCACCGGCACGGGGGCGAAAGCGGCGACCGGCTCGGCCATTGGCTACGAGTACCAGATTCTCGACGACCTGCGCCATCCCGATGCAAAGCTCGGGCGCAACGGCGACCGCACGCTCGCCTCGCTCTACGACCTGCTCCCCGCCGCCACCACGAAGAAGCCGAACCCGATCGGCGAGTGGAACACCGCCCATATCATTGTGGAAGGCAACCACATCCAGCACTGGCTGAACGGGGAGAAAGTCCTCGATTACAACCGCGACACGGATGAATTCCGCCAGGCGATTGCGCTCAGCAAATTCAAAAACATCCAGGGCTTCGGCACGTGGAAGGACGGCCACATTCTTTTGCAGGACCACGGGGATGAGGTTTCCTTCCGCAACATCAAAATCCGGGTCATCGCCACACCATGAAAATCAATCGCCGCACTTTTCTCAAAACCACCGGCACTTCCGCCGCGGGCTTGCTCATCGTCCCCCGTCTCTTTGCCGATGACGCCCCGAGCAAGGTGCTCCACATCGCGCAAATCGGCTGCGGCCGCATGGGCAGCGACGACATGGTGGGCATGATGAAACATCCGCGCGTGCGGATGGTCGCGGTGTGCGACCTCGACACGAAGCGCGCAGGCATCGCCAAAACCACGGTCGAAAATTTTTACAAGAACAAGGGCGAGACCGCGGTGGACGTGAAGGAATATCACGACCACCGCGCGGTGCTCGCGCAGCCAGGCATCGACGGCGTGCTCGTTTGTGTGCCCGACCATTGGCACGCGCAGGTGGGTATCGAGGCGGCTGCGGCGGGCAAGCACATCTTCGGGCAAAAACCGCTCACCTACGACATCGCGGGCTCGATTGCGCTCACGGAAGCCGTGCGCGCGAAGAAAGTCATTTTCCAAACCGGCTCGCAGCAGCGCTCGGAAAATCCGTGGCCGACATTCCGCCTCGCGAGCGAAGCCGTGCGCAACGGCCGCATCGGCAAACTCAAGACCATCAAGATCGGCTTGGGCATCGACAAGCCGAGCGGGCACGCCCCCGCCGCAATGCCCGTGCCACAGACGCTCGATTGGGACCGACTGCTCGGCGCCGCGCCGCAGCAGGATTACATGGAGGGGCGCGTCCATTCGCAATCGAGCATCACCGGACGCCCGGGCTGGATTACCACGGAGGATTTCGGCCTCGGCATGATCACCAACTGGGGCGCGCACCATATCGACATCGCGCATTGGGCCATGGGCCAGGAGCTTGGCGGGCCGAAAACCATCGAGGCGCAGGCGGAATTCATGCACAACGATGTCTGGACCGTCCATACCAGCTATCACGTGGAAATGGTTTACCCGGACGACGTGCTCGTGATCCTCGACAACAAATACGAGGTCGGCATTCTTTTTGAGGGAAGTGAGGGCTCGGTCTTTTGCACGCGCGGCGGGGCGAAGGTGAACGCGAGCGACCCGAACCTTCCGGTGGACGCGTCCGATGCGTTACGCCCGAGCGACCCGAAAATCCTCGCGCCGTTCGGCGCCGATGCAAAGCGGTGGGCACCGAGTCCGAACCATTATTTCAACTGGATCGACAGCATCCTCGCAAACACGGATCCCATTGCTCCGGTCGATCAAGCCGCCCGCAGCCTGCAAGCCTGCGCCGCCGCGTGGATCGCCATGAAGCTCAAGCGCAAACTCACATGGGACGCCGCCAGGCAAGTGTTCGTGAAAGACGACAAGGCGAACGCGATGT
>DASZPK010000612.1:0-3327 GCA_035550335.1 Chthoniobacteraceae bacterium
ACAGGCCGGGGTGATCGTGAAATCGAGGCCCTTGTCCGGCACGGTCATCTCAAATTGCGAGACCGCTGTGCGCGGCAGCTTGAGTTTGACGCTGTTTTTTCCCTCGTCCTTGACGACCTTTCCGTAAACGGTCATGTCGAGGTCGTATTTTCCCTTGTCGGGGAAGATGACCTGATAGCCATCATCGCCGTAGGTGAGGCTCGCGTTGGTCTTCGCATCCGCCACGTCGAGGTCGGAAGTATCGAGCGAAAGCGACGACCACCCCTCTTTCAGAGACTCGAAATTCAGCTTCGTATCGATGGTGACCACGTCCCCCGTGACCTTGCCGTTGTAATGCGCCGAAGCCAGGATGCCATCGACCGGCGGCTGGGTTTTCTTGACCGCCTCGGTCATATTAACCTTGTTCCACATCTCGATGAACTCGGCGTATGGGAGGAAAATCCCCTGGTTGTCCTTGCCGAAGATGTCCTCCAGCTTGTCGTAAGGAACATAAACCCGCGGCGCCGGGCTGGCTGCGGGACTGGGCGATGGCGATTGGGCGGACACGAAACCCGAAAACGCGAGCACGAGGAACGGCAGACATTGCAGGAGGGACTTTTTCATAATTTTGGGGTGGCTGATGGGGGCCTGTTTAGGTCAGACGGGATTGCGAAATGAAATGCTCCCTGTATTTTCCGTCGCACGGCCATGCCACCGTGGTCATGCAATGATTAAAACCCCGTTGTCGAAAAAGAAACGGCGTTGTGCGAGGCGGATTGACTTTCAGGAACGATTTCCTATTGTGGCCTTGTGAAATTATTCACAAACCTAGCGCCGAAATCCATGGGGGTTGCCAGGCAGGTGCGGCAGACCTTCGAACTCATCAACACGCAGCTCTACAGCGTGGAGGAACGCATCCGCCAGCAGGCCCGCGAATTTGACCCCGCCGTGGAAGGTTACGTCTCCTACGCCTGCGAAAGCCGTGGCAAGCGCATCCGCCCGGCGCTCGCGCTCATGGCCGGCGGAGCGACCGGCAATATCTGCACGAGCCATTTCGATCTCGCCGTTGTGCTCGAACTCATCCACGCCGCCACCCTGGTGCACGACGACATCATGGACGGCGCAGACATCCGCCGCGGCCAGCCCACCGCCAATGCCAAGTGGGGCAACGCGATCAGCGTGCTTTTGGGCGATTGCCTTTTCGCGCATGCGCTGAAGCTCTCGACCAGTTTCCCGAACGGCGAAATCAGCCGCCGGATCGCCAGCGCGGCCTCCGATGTCTGCTCGGGCGAGATCATCCAGACGCAAAGGAGATTCGATCTCAAATTGAGCGTGGCCGATTATTATCGCATCATTGAGATGAAAACCGCAGCGCTCTTCGCGGCGGCCACGGAGCTTGGGGCGTTCATCAACGAGGCTTCGCCGGAAATCATCTCCGCGATGAAAACCTTCGGCCTCAAGCTTGGCACCGCCTACCAGATTTACGACGACTGCCTCGACATCGCCGGCAGCGAGGTCACCGTTGGCAAGACGCTGGGCACCGATTTGCGCAAGGGCAAGCTGACCCTGCCGTTGCTCCACCTGCTCCAAACCACCTCCGAAGACAACCGCGAGCGCTGGAGCGCCGCCATCCTCCGCGGGGAGGAAGCCGATATCGATTTCCTCGTGGATACGGCCCGTCGCGAAGGTGCCATCCGGTCCTCCGTCGCCACCGCTTGTAAGATCCTGCGCGAGGCCAACGAGCAGCTCGACCTCCTCGAATCCAATAAATACAGCGACGGCCTTCGCGGCGTGTGCGCGTCGGTGGAGGAATTGCTCAAGCAGTTTGCCGCCTAGTGCGCACGCCAAGAAGTCCGTGATTTTCCATTTTCAAAAGCCGCCGCCGTGCATTAGACAGTAAACGCATGGCCCCCTTGACCATCCATGAAATGCCGGAGCAGGACCGTCCGCGCGAAAAACTCGCGCGGCTCGGCGCGACGGCTTTGAGCGACAGCGAACTGATCGCGATCCTGCTGCGCACCGGCATCCCGGGGGCCAACGCGGTCGATGTCGCGCGCACGCTCCTCACCCGCTTCAAGTCCCTCGGCGGCCTGGCGCGTTGCAGCGTGAAGGAAATTGCCTCGATCAAGGGCGTGGGCCTCGCCAAGGCGGTGCAGCTCGCGGCGGCGTTCGGCCTGGGGAGCCGGCTTGCGCGCGAATCGCTCAGCAAATCGAAAATCGATTCGCCCGAGCTTGTTTACGAATTGCTCGGCTCCGAGATGCGCGCGCTCAGCAAGGAATCTCTCCGCGTGATCCTGCTCGACACGAAATACCACCTGCTCCGCATCGAGGAAGTCTCCCTCGGCAGCCTCAACGAAAGCATCGCCCACCCGCGCGAGATTTTTCGTCCGGCTCTCATCTATTCCGCCTACGCTGTGATCGTCGCGCACAACCATCCCTCCGGCGACCCGACCCCGAGCGAGGCCGACCACCGCCTTACCCGCCGGCTCTCCGAGGCCGCGCAACTTTTGCAGATCAGCCTCCTCGACCATGTCATCATCGGCGCGCCGAATGCCGGCAAGCCGTCGTTTTACAGCTTCAAGGAGGCAGGCATTTTATGAAAATCCACAGCACCGCCATCATCCATCCCAAGGCGAAGATCGCCGACGACGTCGAAATCGGCCCGCATGTCTGCATCGAGGGCCCGGCGGTCATCGGCAAGGGGTGCGTGGTTCTCGCCAATGCCATCCTCTCCGGCTCGGTGCAGATGGGGAAAAACAACACCATCGGCTACGGCGCAATCATCGGCGCGCCGCCGCAGGACCACGCCTTCAACCTCAAAACCAAAAGCAAGGTCATCATCGGTGACGACAACGTCATCCGGGAATATTGCACCATCCACCGCGGCACGCTCGAGGGGACCGCGACCGTCATGGGCAGCCACAATTTTCTCATGGTCGGCACCCACCTCGGCCACAACATGAAGCTTGGCGACCATATCATCATGGCAAACAATGTGTTACTCGCCGGCCACGTCGAGGTGCAGGACCGCGTCTTCCTGGGCGGCGGCACCGCCATCCATCAATATGTGCGCATCGGGCGCAATGCCATGTCCCAGGGCGTGAACGGCCTCACCAAGGACGTCCCCCCCTTCACCATGGTCGCCCGCGACCTCATCATCGGCCTCAACGTCGTGGGCCTCCGCCGCGCCGGCTACACCCCTGACCAACGCCAGGAAATCAAGACCGCCTTCAAGCTCCTCTACCGCAGCGGCCTCAACACCACCCAGGCCGTCGAGCGCGCGAAGGAACTCAAATGGAACAAGGAAGGACGCGAGTTTTTCGAGTTCGTCACCCAGGCCAAAAAACG
>DASZPK010000613.1:0-2679 GCA_035550335.1 Chthoniobacteraceae bacterium
AAGCCGGGCGCCAGCAGGATCTGATTGACGTGGAATTTTTGGAGAATGCTGCTAAAGTCAAACAGGATGAGTGAAACCCAAAATAACGACTGGCAGTGCGGAGGCTGGGAAGGCGCGCAACGCGAGACACTCCGGCACATGATCAGTCTTACTTTGGAAGAAAAAATCGAATGGCTGGAAAATGCGCAAAAAATGATCGCAGCAATGCATGGCGAGGAGGCATCGCTGCTGCCATCGGGTTCGATCATCCCAAAAAAGGCAGCCGCCGGTGGCTGAAATCGAAAACCGCCGGCCGCTCAAGACGCGCTCCAAGCCGTGGGCGCAGGCGCTCGCCAAGTTTCTCGCGGTGCGGAAGGTGAAGCCGAACCACATCTCGGCTGCAGGGCTGGTTTTCGCGTTGCTCGGCGGCGCGTGTCTGCTCGGAGCGGGGCGATGGGCGATGTTTTACATTGTCGCGGCGGCTTGCGTGCAGTTGCGGCTGCTTTGCAATCTCATGGACGGGCTCGTTGCCGTGGAGGGCGGGCTGAAGTCACACTACGGGGACCTGTTCAATGAGGTCCCCGACCGCGTCGCGGATGCGGTGCTGCTGGTTTGCGCGGGGCATGCGTCGGGCGACAGCGAACTCGGGTGGTGCTGCGCAGCGCTGGCGATTTTCACGGCCTATGCGCGCGTGTTCGGCGGATCGCTCGGGCTGAAACAGGATTTTCGCGGACCGATGGCGAAGCAGCAGCGGATGTTTACGCTCACGGTGGCGTGCGTAGCGGCGGCGGTGGACGCTTTCGCCGGGTGGGGCGTGAGGTTCATGACGATCGCGCTCTGGATCATCGCGCTCGGGTCGGCGCTCACGGGGGCGCTGCGCATCATCCGCATCGCGAAGGGAACGCTTGTGAAACAATGATCGCCTCCTGCATCACCGCGGCCGCAAAGATCCTCACGGGCGCGAGGGCGCACTGGCTCGGGTGCGGGCCGGAGGAGAAGCTGCGCGTCTATTTTGCGAACCACACGAGCAACCTCGATTTCGTGGTGCTCTGGGCTTCGCTGCCGCGGCATCTGCGCGCGGTCACGCGGCCGGTGGCGGCGCACGATTACTGGACAGCAAGCCCGATGCGGCTCGCGCTGGCGGAGCGGGTGTTCAAGGCGGTGCTTATCGAGCGCAAGAAAGTCACGCGCGCGAACAACCCGATGGAGCCGATGCTCGCGGCGTTGCGCGCCGGGCATTCGCTCATCATTTTTCCCGAGGGCGGGCGCATGGATGGCGACGGCATCGGCGAGTTCCGCGGCGGCCTCTACCATCTCGCGCAGGCCGGCGTGCCGCTCGAATTCGTTCCCGCCTACATCGAAAACCTGAACCGCGTGATGCCAAAGGGCGAGGTGCTCCCAATCCCGATCCTCTGCTCAGTGACATTCGGCGCGCCGCTCGTCCCCGACCCGGCGGAGGGCAAGGTCGCGTTTCTCGCGCGGGCGCGGCAGGCACTGCTGGAGCTGAGCAAACGATGATGTACGATGCGCAAACGCGGTGGCTTTTCGGCGGCGTGCTCGGGCTGCTTTTGGTGGCGAGCGTCACGGGGCGCATTTTGAAATCGGCGATGCACGGCGAGCCGGCGCAAAAAGTCATCGCGAACCTCAATGCCCGCATCAACGCCTGGTGGATCATGTGCGGCGTGTTCATATTCGCGCTCGTCGCGGGGCGCATCGCGACAGTGGTGATGTTCGGCCTTATTTCATTCCTCGCGCTGCGGGAATTCATCACAATCACACCCACCAAGCGGCGCGATCATCGCGCATTATTCTGGGCGTTTTTCATCATCCTCCCGTATCAATATTACCTCGTGGGCGCGGATTGGTACGGGCTGCTGGCTATTTGCATCCCGGTTTACGCGTACCTGCTCATCCCGATCCGCAACGCCCTCGCGGGCGATACCGAGCGTTTCCTCGAGCGCACGTCGAAAATCCAGTGGGGGCTCATGGTTTGTGTTTATTTTGTAAGCTACGCCCCCGCCCTGCTCAACCTGCGTATCCCCAGCTACGAAAAACAAAACGCCAAGCTCCTGTTCTTCCTCGTATTCGTCGTGCAGATCAGCGACGTGCTGCAATACGTGTGGGGCAAATGCCTCGGGCGCCGCCCCATCGCGCCGAACGTGAGCCCGAACAAAACCATCGAGGGTTTCATTGGCGGCGCGCTCTCGGCCACGGCGCTCGGCGCGGCGCTCTGGTGGATCACGCCGTTCAGGCCGTGGCAGGCGGCGCTCATGGCGGCGGCGATTGTCGTCATGGGATTTTTCGGCGGGCTGGTGATGTCGGCCATCAAGCGCGATCGCGGGGTGAAGGATTACGGCGATCTCATCCCCGGCCACGGCGGCATTATGGACCGCATCGACTCGCTCTGCTTCGCCGCGCCGGTGTTCTTCCACCTCACACGTTACTTTTTTACGTAAAGGCCTGCCTTTGTCGAAGGGGCTTGGTGGCTAAAAACGGGCACACTGGCGCAGCGCAGTGGCTGTAAATTGCCAGTTCCCCCTCCGGAAAACGCGACTTCGCACAAATTCCCTCTGTAAACTCACTGTGCCCACTTCACTGGCATAAGCTCTGCTAAATGACGGGCAGCACCTTATTTTTTGGAAGAAACCGAATGAAAAAACTCGAAGCGATCATCAAGCCGTTCAAGCTCGAAGAGGTCAA
>DASZPK010000614.1:0-5501 GCA_035550335.1 Chthoniobacteraceae bacterium
GGGGTCGTTGCGTCGCAACTCGTGATCGGCAATCACCGCGAGCCGTTCGCGCAAGGCATCGGCGAGGGCGGAATACGGGTCCGTGGACATGCCGGTAAATTGGCGCATGCCGCGCCGGATGTCACGGGGATTTACCCTCAGGAGTATTCACTTGCCTACGATGGCCGGTTGCCGTATGCGACTCAGTGTGTATTCCGGCAAATCAATCCTGGTGGTGGACGACGATGTCGTCATCCTGAGGCTGGTGCGCGAATCGCTCACCGCACTGCTCGAATGCGAGGTCGACACCACGCCGAACCCGGAATACGCCTTCGAGTTGATGCTGAAAAAGCCCTACGACTTGATGATTTTCGATTTCTCGATGCCGGGGATCGACGGCGCGATTTTATATTCCCTCATCTCCAAGGTGTACGAAACCAGCCCCCCCGCCGGCCGCGGAAAAATGCCGCCCTTGATTCTGATGTCCGGCAACGCCGCGCAAAAGCGCGCCCAGGAACTCCTCAAGGAGCCGGGCGTGCGCGGCTTGCTCGCGAAGCCTTTCAGCATCGAGAAGCTCGTGGCGAGGGTGTCCGCGCTTTTGAAGGAATAAATTCTGGCGGCGATCCTTATGCGGCCTTTGCCGCCGTCTTCTTTTTGCTTTCCGCAAGGAGCTGGCGCTCGGCTTCGATCCAATCGTGCTGGGAATCGCCCGGCAGGCCGGCTTTGTGGCGCTTCTCCGCAATGAAATACGCCCGGAGCGCAATGTCATCGTGCGTGAATTTTGCCTTCGGTGCCGCGGTTTTTTTGGCCGCTGGCGCCTTCGCGGCCTTTTTTTTGGCAGCGGGCTTTTTTGTCGCTGCGGGTTTGGCTGCTGCTGCGGGCGCCGGAGTTTCGGCGACCGGTTTCGGTGTCTCGATTTTTTTTCCCATTTCTACAAGATTACAGATGTTTAATGTATTTCCCTGGTGCCGCCGGGGGGAAAACTACGGCGACGACGGGGTATGAAGATACGCATTTTGACCCCGCAGTAAAATGAATTATTTCGCGGGATGGTCTCGGGCCGTTTTTCGTGTATCTTCTGCAAATGAAGGCCTTCTTGACCCGCTGGCTCGTGACGACGCTGGCGGTATTCCTCACGGTCAAAATCATGCACGGCGGCATCAGCTACAAAAGCTGGGAGTCGCTGCTGGCCGCGTCGCTGCTTCTGGGAATCGTGAACGCCCTGCTGCGCCCCATCGTGCTCTTGTTGAGCCTGCCTATGATTCTGATGACGCTCGGCCTTTTCGTCTTCGTTGTGAACGCCCTCATGCTCGAACTGGTCGGGAAACTCATCCATGGGTTTGAGGTGAGGGATTTTCACGCCGCGTTTTGGGGATCGATCGGGATCGGAATCATCAGTTGGATTCTCAATGGCTTTTTCCGCGACAAGGACGGGCAAACCCGCGTCATCACCCGCACCCGCGTAGTGAAGCAACCGCTCGACAATGGCCGGGTCATCGATATTTGAGCGAACATGGACCTGTCGTTGAAACCATTTCTTCAGCCGGCTGGCCGGCCGCGCGTGAAAATCTGCGGCATCACGCGCGAGCGGGATGCGCGCGATGCCATCGAACTGGGCGCGCATGCGCTCGGGTTCAATCTCTACCCGCGTTCGAAGCGGTATGTGGATTTGAAAAACGAAGCGGGATGGATCGGCGCGCTCCCGCCGCACATCACGAAAGTCGCCGTGATGGTGAATCCCTCGCTCGCGGAAGCCGGCGAGGTGTTTGCTCTCCCGTACATCGACATGGTCCAATTCCATGGCGACGAGGATGCCGGATTCTGCGCCCATATTGCGGGGCTTGGCCTGCCGTTCATCAAGGCGGTGGCGGTCAAGGACGACTCCGCCCTGCGCAGCCTGGACGGGTATTACACCCGGCATATTTTGTTGGACGCCTGGTCGCCCGATGCCTACGGCGGCACGGGAAAAACGATCGCGCCGGAGGTGTTGCGGCAACTCGCCGCGGATGCGGATGGCCTGCAATTGATCCTCGCCGGCGGACTGAACCCGGATAACGTCCGGACAGCCATCGACTGGGCGCGCCCCCATGCCGTGGATGTGGCTAGCGGCGTGGAAAGCGCGCCCGGGCTCAAGGACCGCGGCCTCATGGAAGCTTTCATCCGCGCGGCGGCCTGAGAAGGCATCCGGGCATTTGCGGCTTCAACGCAAAAAGTAGGCGCCATTCCATGGCCGATTTCCCTCTGTAAGTCGACGACATCCGGAAAATAATACAGAGAATTTCAGGGTGTGGTCTGCTTTCTGCTTTTAAGGATGCAACACCGTTAAACCAGAAAGCCCACCTCTATGGCAAAGCTCCACATTTACACTCTCGCCGTATGCCTCACCGCATTCGGAGTTGCATTGGCCGAGGATCCCGCCCCGATTCCTCCCCCGGCGCCCATCACTCCTCTTTCCTCGGGCTCAGCTGGCGCGATCACGCCGGAACAGCCCGCTCCCATCGAGCCTCCAGTGACCTCGGATACCGGCAACCCGGCCATGACCACCGGCTCCAACGCTGCTGGCGACCAGACGGCTCCCGCGGCCAGTGGCACCGGGGCGACCGTCGCCTCCGGCACCGGCGCTGCTCCCGTCACTTCCGGGACGGGCGCGCCGCCCCATTCGGTGAATGAATTCCAAGGCGACGAATTGAGTGCGGTGTTCCGCCTCCTCGCCCGCCAGGCGAAGATCAGTTTGTTTGTCAGCCCGAAAGTCACGGGCACCCTCACGGTGCGCTTGGAAGACACGACCCCTCTCAAAGCCATCGAACTCATCGCGGAGCAGAACAATCTCATTTTCGAGCAGGTCCCGAATCAGAAGAACGTGTATTCCATCAAGACCCAGGAAGAAAAAGCCAAGGAGCCGACCGTGAGCCGGAGCTACACCTTCAGTTACGCGCAGGCCGCCACCGTGGCCCCTCTGCTCACCGCGCAATTGCAGAGCGGCGTTGCTCCGCAGATCGACGCCCGCACGAACACGGTGTTTTACCGCGAAGCAAAATCCAACCTCGATAACATCGCGCTTTTCCTCGCGACCGTCGACCAGCCCACCCGCCAGGTCATGATCGAGGCCCGCCTCGTGGAAGTGACCGCCAATCCCTCGCAGAGCTATGGCGTCAACTGGGCCGGCGTGGTCGGCAGCGCCAGTTCGCCGCAGGTTGTGAGTTACGGCGCGACCACGGGGAACACCGGCGGTAGCTCATCTTCATCGTCCTCCTCCTCCTCGTCCTCGGGCGGCAGCACCACCACGTCGGTCGGCAATTTCGCGCTGGGCGACGGCGCCACCACGAGTTTCCTCAAGAGCCTCACCCACCTCGGCAGCCTCGCCACGGGGCAGATTGCCATCCTTTCCGTGCCGCAGATGTCCGTCGCGATGCAATATCTCAACGAGGACGCCGACGCGCAGTTCCTCGCCAATCCGCGCATCGTGACCGCCAACAACCAGAAGGCCACCATCCAGATCACGCGCAACCAGCCCGTGCCCGAGTTGAACTTCAACACCCAGACCGCCACCGCGGTATTCAGCGGGTTCCAGGACAAGACCTTCGGCAACACGCTCACCGTCATGCCGACGATCAACAAGGACAACTTTGTTACACTCTCCGTTAAACCGGAAATCAGCAACAAGGTGGCCGATGCCTCGTTCACCTTCTCGGGCGCCACCGTGGTGAGCCCGATCATCGACACGCGCACGGTTGATTCCAACGTGCTTATCAAAAGCGGCGACACGCTCGCCATCGGCGGCCTCCTGCAGGATGAATTGACCAAGACCAGCAACAAGGTCCCCGTGGCCGGCGACATCCCGCTCATCGGTTACATCTTCCAATCGCACCAGAATGTCCGCACCAAGCGCAACCTCCTCGTGTTCGTCACCCCCACCATCATCAACCCGGGCTACGGCACCGGGCTTGAGGACCAGGTGAGCGGCCTGAATTACAGCGGCGACGAATATGCCGACCCGAACGGCTGGAGGAACAACGCGAAAGGTGCATGGCGCTTGAAGCCCACCTCCAACCGGCAGATCATGGCCGACTACCCGAAACCGGGCGTCGCACCATCTCCTTCCTCGCCCAACGCCCCGGTGCCTCCGGCCCCGCCGGCCGCTGCCGATGCGCCTGGCGCCGATCCTTCGGCGACGCCGGCTCCCGGCGCGGTGAAATACAAGGTCTCCGCACCCGCCGCACCCGGCGACTAAAGCGCGGGAAATCCGGTATTGGCAAAAATTTGGGAGCCGCTATTTTAGCGGCTCTCAATGCGTACGGATCAAATTGCAGTTTTGTCCGGGGACGGCATCGGCCCCGAGGTCATGGCCGAGGCGCTCCGCGTCCTGGCCGCGGTGGAGAAGAAATTCGGCATCGGCTTCGCCTTCACCGAGGCGAGGGTGGGGGGCATCGCGATCGACGTCGACGGCCATGCGCTTCCCGAGGCGACGCTCGCCGTTTGCCGCGAATCCGATGCGATCCTTTTCGGCTCCGTGGGCGGCCCGAAATGGGAATCGCTCCCGCCGAACCAGCAGCCCGAGCGCGCCGCGCTGTTGCCGCTGCGCAAACACTTCGGTCTTTTCGCCAACCTGCGCCCCGCTGTCTGCCATGCCGCGCTGACGCATGCATCGCCCGTGAAGGAATCGATCATCAGCGGCGGGTTCGATGTGCTCTGCGTGCGCGAGCTCACCGGCGGCCTTTATTTCGGCCAGCCCAAATTTACTCGCGAGGAGAACGGCGAGCCGATGGCCGTCGACACCATGGTTTATCGCCGCGGCGAGATCGAGCGCATCGCCCACGTCGCCTTCCGTTCCGCGCAAGGCCGCCGGAAAGTCCTCACCTCCATCGACAAGGCGAACGTCCTCGAAAACGGCATTCTCTGGCGCAAGACCGTGAACGAAGTCGCGAAATCCTATCCCGATGTCACTCTCAACCATCTCTACGTTGACAATGCCGCCATGCAGCTCGTCAAAAACCCGAAGGGCTTCGACGTCATCCTCGCGGAGAATTTGTTTGGCGACATCCTCAGCGATGAGATGGCGATGATTGCCGGCTCCCTCGGCATGCTCCCCAGCGCCAGCCTCGGCGCCAGCACCGAAGGCGGCCTGAATTTCGGCCTGTACGAACCGAGCGGTGGCACCGCCCCCGACATAGCCGGCAAAGGGATCGCGAACCCGATCGCGCAAATCCTCTCCGCCGCGATGCTCCTGCGCTACTCCCTGGGCCAAAACGAAGCCGCGCAAGCCATCGAAGGGGCCGTCCGCAAAGCCATCGAAGCCGGCCTGCGCACCGGCGACATTTTCACCGAGGGCGGCAAGCGCGTGAACACGCGCGAAATGGGCGAGGCGATCACTGCGGCGTTATAGGTTACTTATACTGCCAGGTGAACATGCTCCCGATCACCGTCTGCCGGGTCTTCTCGAACTCGGTCGCGTTTGACGAGTAAATCACCACGAGGCGCTCCGTATCGCTGAAATCCACAGCGGAGATGGAGATGGTCGCCTT
>DASZPK010000615.1:0-8802 GCA_035550335.1 Chthoniobacteraceae bacterium
CGATGGAAAGCAGATGTTTCATGGCAATTTTGGCTTTGAAAAAGAGGGAAAGCATCGGCGGGCGGGGGCGGCTTGGCAAGCAGAAAGGGGGTTCGCTTACGCTTCGGTTGTTGCAAAAGAACATGTGATACTTTAGTATCACTTTATGCCTGACACCGAGCTCGTGACGACATTGAAACGCAACGCAACCAAGATCATTGCCGATGTTCGGCGGAAACAGCGTCCCGTTCTTATCACCGAGCGCGGATTGCCCGCCGCATACCTGGTGGATGTCGCTTCATTCGAGGCGCTTCAATCCCGTGTCGAAGTACTGGAAGGGATCGCCCGCGGGGAAATGGCTGTTCGGGAGGGACGCATACTCCCCCATGACCAAGCCCGCAAAAAAATGAAGCGATGGCTCAAATAATTTGGACCGAGCCGGCACTCGCCGAACTCGACGCGATCGCCGATTACATCGCCTTGGACAAGCCGTCTGCAGCCGAGCGCCTTGTAAAATTGGTTTTCTCCTCCATCGAAAGATTATCGAAGTTTCCCGATTCCGGCTCCCATCTCCCGGAAATGCCGGGGTCAATTTATCGTCAAGTCGTGGTTCCTCCCTGCCGGATTTTTTACAGGCATGATGGAACGACGGTATTTATTCTGTTCGTCATGCGCGGGGAAAGGCAATTCAGGAAAGAATTCCTGGAGGAATAACTTCTGCCATTATGAAACCGATCCGAGAGCACCCCGCAAAATCTCTACCGCCTTGTCGATCTCGGCGCGCGAGACATTGAGCGGCGGAAGCCAGCGGATGGCGTGCGTACCGCTGGGGACGGTGAGCAGGCGCGCTTCGTGGAGCAGGTTCACCATGAGGATGCTCGGCGAGCGGGAATCCTGGAGCTTGATGCGCGAGGAAAAGTCGGCCACGAACTCAATGCCGATCATCAAACCGACCCCGCGCACTTCCTTGATGAGCGGGGAGGTGATGGATTGCAGCGCCTGTTTCGCGTGCGCGCCGAGGGTGCGGGCGTTTGCGAGGAGGTTTTCCTCCTCAATCACGGCGAGGACTTCGTTCGCGCCGGAGCAGACGAGCGGCGTGCCGCCGAAGGTGGTGCCATGCGAGCCGGGGCCAAGCAGGTCGGCAAGGCTGATGTCGCAATCGGTCTTGAGATGCACTTTTTTGTCGCGCACCCAGACCGCGCCGAGCGGGAAACCGCCGGCGATGCCTTTCGCCCAGCTCACGGCGTCGGGGATGAGTTTGTCGCCGGCAAGGGTTTTCCAGCCGCACCAATCGCCGGTGCGCCCGAGGCCGCATTGCACCTCGTCGAGCATCATGAGCAGGCCGTGCTTGTCGCAAATGTCGCGGACATCCTGCAAAAAGCGGGCGTCGGCGGGCTTGATGCCACTCTCGCCCTGGATCGGCTCGAGCAGGATCGCGGCTGTGCGCGGAGTGATGGCGGCGAGCAGCGCGGGTGTGTCGTTGTAGGGGACCTGAATGAATCCCTCGACCATCGGCTCGAAGCCTTTTTTCACCTTGTCCTGCCCGGTGGCGGAGATGCCCGCGAGCGTGCGCCCGTGGAAGGATTGGTCGAAGGTGATGATTTCGTAGCGGCTCCGCTCGGTGGTGATTTCCTCGCCAACGGTGTGGACCGGCGGCGGCGGCTCGCATTCGTTGCCGAATTTGCGGGCGATCTTGTAGAGCGCCTCGTTTGCCTCGGCGCCGCTGTTGCAGAAAAAGATTTTGCCCGGGTGGCCGACGTAGCCGACCAACCGCTTTGCAAGCAGCGCCTGAGGGCGGGTGTAATAAAGGTTCGAGGTGTGGACGAGCGTGCCGAGCTGTTTCGTGAGCGCGGCGACGACGCGCGGGTGGCAATGCCCGATGGAACAAACCGCGATGCCCGCGCCGAAATCGAGATATTCATTCCCAGCCTCGTCCCAAACGCGCGTCCCCTCCCCGCGCGCGAGGCGCAGGTCGAAGCGCCCGTAGTTCGGCACCACAAATTGTTTATACAGTTCCAATGTCTCCTGCGATTCCATGATGAGTCTTTTCCGGAAAGCGGTCAGTTGGTGATTTCCGTGCCGACACCGGAGTTGGTGAAAATCTCCAGCAGCAGCGAGTGGGCGATGCGGCCATCAATAAGATGCACTTTGCCGACGCCTTTGCCGAGGGCATCCACGGCGGAGCGAACCTTGGGAATCATGCCCCCTTCGATCACTTCGTCCTCGATGAGGGTCTCGATCATTTCGCTCGTGATGGAAGGAATGAGCGAGTCCTTCTCACGCGGGTCGCGCATGATGCCGAGCACGTCGCTCAGGTAAATCAGCTTCGAAGCCTTCAGCGCGGCGGCGATCGCGCCCGCGGCTATGTCGGCGTTCACGTTCAACGCCACGCCTTCGTCGTCCTGCGCGATGGGCGAAATGATGGGCGTCTTTTCGTCGGCGAGCGCTTGCTGGATTTTCTTGAGCTCAACCCCGACGGCCTCGCCCACAAAGCCGAGATCGACCGCCGCGGTCTTCCCCTCGACCTGCGGCGGGAGTTTCTCCGCCTTGATCACGTCCTTGCCGGAAATGCCAACCGCTTTGCCGCCGAATTCATTCAGCGTTGCCACGATCTTCGGGTTGATTTCCTTGTCGAGCACCTCCTCCACGATGCGGATCGCCGTTTCGTTCGTGACCCGCAGGCCGTTGACGAACTGCGCCTTGAGCCCCGCATCGCGCATCTTGAGCGTGATGGCCTTGCCCCCGCCGTGGATCACCACGGGGTTGATCCCGACCGCCTCGAGAAAGACCACGTCGCGCAGCATCCGTTCGACGATGTGGTCGTCCTCCATGGCGCTGCCGCCGTATTTGATGACGACGGTTTTGCCGCGGTATTCCTGGATGTAGGGAAGCGCCTCGATGAGGGCCTCGATCCTGGCCAAATGCTGTTCTTGTTGAGACATAAAGTTAATGACGAAATCCGGATGACGAATCGACGCAAAGCATCGTCACTTTATTCGCCCATATTCAATTCCACGTAGCGCGTGCTCAGGTCCGTTGTATAAACAATGTATTCGGAGGACCCGAGCCTGAGATCGATGGTGATCGTGAACTTCGGCTTGGCGGCGACTTGTTTCAACTTCGAAAATGGCGTCTTGCTCGCCATGCCGTTTTTCACCGCGATGAGGCCGTCGTAGAAAATATCAACCATCTCCTCGCGGAATTTCACCGAGCAATAGCCGAGCGCATCCATGATCCGGCCCCAGTTCGGGTCGCCGCCATACCAGGCGCATTTCACAAGGGTCGATTTCGCCACGGCCTCGGCGGCCTTGCGGGCGTCGTGGTACGTCGCCGCGCCCTGGACGTGGACCTCGACGAATTTCGTGACCCCCTCGCCGTCCTCCACGATCATGCGGGCGAGCTGGCGTGTGACATGGTTTAACGCGTTCTGGAACGCGTCGAAACCGGGCTGCTTCGGCTTGAACGGGCGGTTGCCCGCGGCGCCGCTGGCGAGCGCGATGACGGTGTCGTTCGTGCTCATGTCGCCGTCAACGGTGATGCGGTTGAACGATTGTTCGACCGCGCAGCTGAGGGCGTCCTGCAAATCTTTTTTCCCTATGGCGGCGTCGGTGGTGATGAAGCAGAGCATCGTCGCCATATTCGGGTCGATCATCCCCGCCCCCTTGGCGATGCCGCCGATGCGGACCTTGTGCCCGTGGATCTTCAACTCGACGGCGATCTCCTTCGCGAAGGTATCGCTCGTCATGATTGCCTTGGCGGCCTGGAGGCTGCCGCCGGGATGCAACGCCTTCGGCAGTTTGCCGATGGCGGTTTCCATTTTCTTGATGGGCAATTCCACGCCAATGCGGCCGGTGGAGCAAACGAGCACCTGGCGTTCCTTCACCCCGAGGGCGCGCGCGGTGGCGGCAGCCATGCACTTGGCATGCTGGATGCCGGCGAGGCCGGTGCAGGCGTTTGCGTTGCCGGCGTTCGCGATGATTGCCCGGATGCGCGGTGTTTTCACATGCGCTGCGGAGACGCGCACGGGGGCGGCTTTCACCTTGTTCGTGGTGAACGTGGCCGCGCCGACGGTCGCCTGTTCCTTGGAAAAAATCGCCGCGATGTCGTGCCGTTTTTTGTTCCCGGCCTTGATGCCGCAATAGACGCTGCCCGCGACAAAGCCGCTGGGGGCGGTGATGCCGCCGGGAATTTCTGAAAATGGAGCGCTGCTCATTTGGGGAAGTGCTGTATCGAATAGAATATGCGGGCGAAATTACAAGCCCGATTACAGGCCGGCGGTTTCGGGCAGGCCGCACATGAGGTTCATGCCCTGGACCGCCTGGCCGGAGGCGCCCTTAATGAGGTTGTCGATGGCGCTCATGAGGATGAGCCGGCCGGTGCGCGGGTCGTGCCGCCATGCGATGTCGATGAAATTGGTGTACGCGACGTTTTTGATATCGGGGTAAGACTCGCCCCCTCCCAGCCTCACGAATGGCTCACCGCGATACGCCTGCGTGATGGCGTCCGCGACCGCCTGCGGGGTCGCGCCAGCGGCGGGCGTGGCATAAATGGTCGTGAGAATCCCGCGGTTCACCGGGATGAGATGCGGCGTGAAGCTGATCGTCACGGCACTGCCGGCGGCGGCGCCGAGCTCCTGCTCGATCTCGGAAAGATGCCGGTGTTTCGGCACGCCGTAGGGGCGCACGCTTTCGTTGCACTCGACGAAAAGATAATCGGCCTCGACCTTGCGCCCCGCGCCGCTCACGCCGCTCATGCTGGAAACGACGATGCTCTTCGGGTCGATCAGCCCCGCTTTCAAAAGCGGCGCCAGCGGCAGGATGATGCTCGTGGGGTAGCACCCTGGTGAGGCCACCAGCTTCGCGACGGCGATCTCCTTCCGGTAAATCTCCGGTAACCCGTACACGCTTTTCGGCAGCAGCGCTGGCGCGGGATGGTCCTGCCCGTAAAACTCCTTGTAAACAACCGTATCCTTGAGCCGGAAATCGGCGCTCAGGTCGATCACGCGCAGCCCTGCGTCGAGCAGCGGCCCGGCGAACTCCGCGGCGAGCCCATGCGGCAGCGCGAGGAATACGATCCGCGCGCCCGATGCCGCCACCGTCGCCACCTCGGATGGCGCGAACGCGAGCGCGTCGTATTTGCGCCCCTTGAATTTCGGGAAGATCGCGCCGAGCGCCTTCCCGGCGTGCTGACGCGAAGTCACGCACGCCAGTTCCACGCCTGCGTGGTTTTGCAGCAACCGGATCAACTCCTCACCGGAGTAACCGCTCGCGCCGACCACCGCTATTTTTTCAAGTTGCATCGCAGCGGCACAATAGAGCCGCTGCGCGCAAAAAGAAAATCCCAAAAACGCGCTGTGGAACAAAGTCGGTGAAAAATAATTTCACGCATCGCTTTGCGCTTGCGGAAAAACGCGCAAAACCCGTAGCGTTCCCGGCATGAGTGGCCCAGGTTCCTCGGGAAATGTCATTGCGGCACTGTGCAGTTTGTTCATCCCCGGCTTGGGACAATTACTGCAAGGGCGGCCCTTTGCAGCGCTGTTTCAATTTCTCCTTGGTGCTTTTCTATGGGCCATCACCTTCGCGCATTTCGGCTGGCCGGTGAATATCCTCTCGGCGCTGAGCGCGGCGCTCTACCGGCCGCGGAAATAAGGCGCAACCCTGTTTGCTAATCGCCTAACGACTTGATGACGCGGTCAAGCGCCTTGGTCATGCCGTCGCGAATCTCCTGCTGCTCGCCCAGGCCGCGCTGGAAGTAATCGTAAAACATCTGGCGGCGGGCGGCGGCCACATCCGCCTGGCAGGAGGCCCTGACCGCGGAGTAGAAATTTGCGTCGATGTTCTTCTTGTCCACGGCATTGAGTCCCGACCCGCGGTCGGCCTCCCATTCCTCGATTCGGTTGTTGATGGCCGGACTGGAGTAATCGTCGCCCGCGGCCACGGCGCCGTACTCGTAAAGTTCGTCCAGGAAATGATCGAGATCCCCGGTAAAGGCCTTGATTGCTTTCAGCGCGCTGGCCTGCGCGTAAAACGAACGCCAGTCGACGCCCTGCCATTGTTTCACGCTGTCGAGCCGATAGCCGAAACGGCGGATGATGGGCTTGGCGAGCTTCTCGTCGGTGGTGTCGTCATACCGCTTGATGGTCTCGTAAGTCGCTACGCCGATGACTTTGCCTGACTTGAGATGGATGATGGGGCTGCCGCTATTGCCGGGAATGAACGGCGCATCCACCTCGACGAGGTTCGGCCCGTAGCCAACGATTTTTCCGGTGACGATATTGATCACACCCTGGCCGCCGGAATTGCCGAGCACCGCCACGGCATCGCCGAGCGCTGTGTTTTTATCCACCTCCTGCATGATTTCGAAAGGCTTTGCGCCAGCGGGCATTTGCATGCAGAGGATATCAGCCCCCACCGCGAGAGCGGGTGAGCCGCCCTTTACATCGGTGCCATCGAGCGTCTTGAATCCCGCGTCGGTGATCGCAGTGGCCACGTGGGCATTGGTGATGAGAAATTGCCCAGCCCCCATGGTGGCGATAAAGCCGCTGCCCGAACCTTCCTTCCCGTTCACGAACACCAGGCTTTTGGTGTAGGCACTCACGATATCGGCGGCGGCTTTTTTTGCCGCCTCATCCTCGACGACAGGTGCGGGCGAAGGCGACGCGGACCCGGTTGCGGCACCTGCAGCAGCGCCGCCATTCGCTGTTCCAACGGACTCGTATCCTTCTTTGAAGGCTATGAGATTGTAGCCTGGACTGCCCTTCAGCGCGCCTTTGGTGCCCTTCGGGTCAAGTGGCAATGCCAAATACCAAACCACCGTATTCTGCTGGTCAATCACCGTGAGGTATTTTGACTCCGCCTTCCAGCGAAGCTCCTTCATCGGCCCGCCGTCCATTTTTACGAAGGCTGTTTTGTGCGGGATGAAAACAGCCGATCCCATGAAAGTGAGCACCAGTTTCCTGGGAGTTCCATAAGGGCTGCCCGGTGCCGGCATTTCGTAGCTCTCCTGGTATATGTGCCACGCCCCGACGAGGCCGTTGGGAGTATCTTCGTCCGCCATCAGCGGGATTGAAAAACACGCGGTCGCGGACGCCACGACGGCAGCAACGATCAAGGAAACCAGCTTTCGGTATTTCATCAGTGATTCAACCTCCCTTGAACTGAACGATATTAGCGGAGAGCCCGCCCATGTCGAGCTGGCAAAATCATTGCGCTGCGAGATAATCCATCAGCTTTTCCTCCGGGATTTGCTGCGGGAGGAGCGCGTAGAGCGAAGGCCGCCACGGGTCGAGCGTGAATTTGATGTCGCTGGTAAGGCCGAGGTATTTTCCGGTGCGAAGATCGTAGGCGTGCGCGGGTTTGTCGAGCTTCGCATCGAGATCGACGGGCATTTCGAGGGTCTCGTTCCCGCCGCCCTGCTTCAAATCCTCGCCCATGTGGTAATCGACATTCCGCTCGAAGGCGACCAGCCGCGCCGCGCCAAGCGTGTAGCGGTGGATGTGCGTTCGGGATTCGAGGGGGACGGAAACTTCGGGGTGCAGGACCGTAATATTCCGTTCGATATAGCGAGGCCAGGAGAAATCGGATTGTTTTGCAAGCCGGGTGAGGGCGTAGGTGTCAACGCGAACTTTTGGAAAATCCATTAAATCTCCCCCCGTCCCGCCCACGTTCAACACGCTGTTACCCAAATCTTCACCCGGTGGAGGCATCATTCCTTCAAATAGATTTTTGGACCAGGGCCTCGGCGGAACGATCAATTTTCCATGCTCGTCGAAGCAAGCCGGTGTTTCTCCCTCAAACACCGTATTTCTGGCCGCGGTAAATTTCTCGATAGCGGCATTCTCTCTTTCCGAAAGCGCATACGAGTCGGGCAGGACCAGCGCTCGAAACTTGCCAAGCGCTCCCTGCTCAATCTGCTCCGAGGAAACAAACTGCGGCGTGTATCCCAAATCCTGCAATGCTTTCAGCCACCCGTCGCGCACTTTCATCACGCGGTTGTGACTGGACTCATAGCTGGAGAAACGGCGCAGCCACGTGGAGCCGTCCCCGGTGGATTCGATCAGCCAGTCCACTTGAATCGATGCCTGTGAGTAATGGATCGCGATGGGATCGGTGACCGGCTTCGCCCGGAGGAAAAGCGCGGCGAGCGGCGAGGTCATTTCCTTGAGCACGGGGGCGAGCGCCTGGCCTTTGGGCGTGAGCGCGTAGTCGTCGCTTTTCCAGTCGATGCAATCCTCGCTCCACCAGACGATGCAGCCTTTGTCGCCTTCGAGGAGCAGGTGCCAGAGGCGGCGTGCGGCGTGGTTGGCGTCGCTCTCGCCGACGGTGGTGACGATCGGCTTGCCGGGCATGAACGAGCCGAAGATTTCGCGCGCGTTGCCGATGTCGTACGGCTCGACCCAATCGACTGCCTGCGAGAGCCGCCAGAGATCGTGCCCGCCAAATGCGCTCGCGGCCTGCTCGCCCTCGATGCCCACCGGTGTGCGCGGGTCGAGCTGGTGGGCGGATTTGCGGATGTCGTCGAGCGCGCCCGAGAGAGAGATGTCCATGTAGGTGCGGAAGTCGCACCATGGGGCGAGGTTCCATTTCATGGGTTCCTTGCGCGCCTGCACGGGGTCGAACTTGATGCGCTCCACGGCCTGCCAATCGGGGTTGCCGCGCGGGATGGCGTCGCCGCTCGCCATGCGGTTTTTGATCTGGTCGGTGGTGAATGGTTTTACATCGTTCCACGCGGCGAATTTCGTGTCCCACTCGGCATTGAGGGCATCGAGGCTGGCATATTGGGTCTTGAGCCAGTCGCGGAATTTCTGGAGCGTGATGGGATTGA
>DASZPK010000616.1:0-9747 GCA_035550335.1 Chthoniobacteraceae bacterium
CAAGGAGAAGGATTATACCAAGGTGCTCGACCTCTCCAAGGCGTGGCTGGAGAAGTGCCCGGTGGATGCCGAGGTGCATTTCATGCGGGGCCAGGCGCTCATCGCGCAGGGCGACATAGCCCATTACTCGATGGAACTCTACTATTTCTACGGGCTCGTCACCTCGATCACCTCGTCCGGCGACGGGACGAGCGAGAAGACCGCCTTCAAACTGATCTCGCCCGAGGAGGAGAATTTCGTGCTCAGCGATTTCGGCGCGGAGCCCACCGGGCAGACAATGGAAGGCACCTGCGATATCGTGCGCTGCAAGGTGAACGACGGGAAAGGCGGCGAGAAGGAAGTGACCTACTATTTCGACATCAGCATTTCGATCGCGGCCGAGGCGAAACAGTTTGAGCACAACAAGACCGGCGGCGGCAGCCCGGCGCCCGCGCGTGGCGGTGGGAATTGACCGGCTGCGATCAGGCAATCTTCGGCGCCGTCTCGCTCCGCAAATCCACCGGTGCGCCGCCGGGAGCGATCACGATGTCGATGTGCGCGTTCTTTTTGGAGGGAAGGGCGACGAGTTCGAGCGACCATTGCAGCGTGATGAGGCTGCCGGCGAAACTATAGGGGGCGTCGGGGGCGACGAGCGTGAACGGGTGCGTGTCGTCCGCCAGCGGCGCGTCGAATTGCACGGTGGAAACCACGCACGCATCCTCGATGCCGCGGCCCAGGGTGCGCCAGAGGAGCCGCACCTCCACGGTTTTCGGCGGGTGCTTCAATTGCCATTGCGCGGCGCCGGCGATTTCCTCGCCGGGCTGGAATTGCGGCGGCTGTTTGCGCACCGCGATTTTCAGTTCGTCGCTCATGGCGCGTTCTTTCGTGCGGGCAGGACGATCAGCGGGTAATCCTCCGTCATGTCCGGCCAGCGCGGTATCTTTCCTTTTACGCGCAGTTTCCAGGTGATTTTGTTGTGGCCCGTGTCGAGCGAATGCATCGTGTCGAGCGGCACGGCCGCCTGCGCGGCGCCGGAAGCGAACTCGGTCTGGCTGGTGGTGTTCACGATTTCCTGCGAGAAAAAGACGTTCGTGGCGGTGCTGGTGTTTTTTCCGTTCTGGTAGATGGCTTCCTCGCTCCCTTCGAGCGTGATGCTCAACGCGGTGAGGGCGGAGGCGCGGCCCTGCAGCGACCATTGGAGTGTGAACCGGGGATCGCCCAGCGCCACCGCGCCGGGATTGACCACGAGGTGGGCTCGCGGATTGAAAAGCGCGAGGAGGGAGTAGGCGACACCCACGATGAGCCCGAGGCCGACCAGCACGAACGGTATGAGGAAAATATTGAGGAACCATTGTGGGTGATGCGCGCGCCAATCCCCGAGGGCTTTCACGACGAAGATGGAAATGATGCCGTTCCAAAAAACGGCGGCGAAAATCATGCCGGAAAGTTTTCCCAGCGGCGTCGCCGAGGGCCTCAACTCGCGCGGCCCCGCGGGGACTCCGTGAAAATCCGCGGCGTGGCGGAGCGATGCGGGATGCCACTGCGTGACGATCGGGAATATCCCGCCGCGCAGGGAATGGACGATGCACCACACGCCGATGCACACGAAAAGCAGCGGCAGCAGCGCGACCCAGGCATCCACCGCGAAGCCGCGATTAATCACGGAATCGCGCGGATCGGCGGGATTCACGTAGCAGTAGGTGTTCAGCCCGCGCGGATAGCGCGCGACGATGGCGGCATTATGCGAGTAGCCCGTGGAGGTGCCTTTATAGAAGTGGTAGAGCGATCCCGTGTAATTTTTTCCGCCGAAGCTGTAGGCGTATTGGAGGGCGACGCTGTAGGCGGGCCCTTTGCTCATCTGCTTGCGCGCGACCGAACTCGATTGAATGACGCATGGTGTTTTCACCCAGCCCAGCGCGGATATGATTCTCGCGGTGGGCAGGAAGAAAGTCGGGAAAAGGAACCCGAGGCCGGCCAGCGTAAAAACAACAAAGAACCAAACCGGCTGGCGGCGGTTCGCTTTATTTGACAGTGGCTTGCCCATGGGCGGGGTTAGCTTAGCAACTCGTAGCCGAGAATGCTCAGGCAATAAATCGCGGCGGTTTCGGTGCGGAGCACGATGGGGCCGAGCGTGATCGGGCGGCAGCCGCCGCTTTTCGCGAGGCCGATCTCCGCCGGGGTGAAATCCCCCTCGGGGCCCACGAGGATGAGCGCGCTGGAGGGCTTCCCTTTTCCGGCGGCGGCGTATTCCTCGAGCACTTTTTTGAAATGCAACGCGCCGGGCTGGAGCGATGCGATGAGCATGAGGTCGTAGCGCGGGTTGGCTTGGAAAAATTGCTTCGGCGATTGCGGGGCATGGATTTCCGGGAGCCAGTTCTGGCCGCACTGTTTCGCGGCCTCGATGGCTACGGCCTGCCATTTTTCCCGCTTCTTCGAGGCGTCCTCCTCCTCGACCTGCACGACCGTGCGCTCGGAGATGAGCGGGATAATTGCCGCCGCGCCGAGCTCGGTCGCCTTTTGCACGATGAGGTCCATGTTTTTCCCCTTCGGCACCGCTTGCGCGAGCGTGATCTTGCAGGGGAGCGGGGAAGATTTGGCATCGTGGATGCGGCGAAGGTCGACCGTATTTTTATTGGTGGCAGCGATTTCGACAGTGGCTTCCGAGCCCCGGCCGTTGAACACCACGGCGCGGTCGCCCTGTTTTAAGCGCAGCACGTCGAGCGCGTGGTGCGCTTCGTCGGCGTCGAGTTTCAACGAGTCTAGGTTCCAGGATTCGGCGGGGATGTAGAAGCGGTGCATGTGGGGAATTTCAAATTGATGATTTCAAATTTCAGATTGAAGACTGACAGCGCGCGAGTCTTTTTCAATTTGAAATTTGAAATCTGCGATTTGAAATCACTTGAAGAATTCCTTCGCCTTTTCGAAGAAGCTCTTGTGGATCGGGCTGTTTTCCTCGCCGCAGACCTTGGCGAATTCCTCGAGCTTGGCGCGCTGCTCGGTGTTTAACTTTGTTGGCACCTCGACCAGGACGCGCACCATGAGGTCGCCGCGCGAGCTGGAATTGAGCACCGGCATGCCCTTGCCGCGCAGCTTGAAGACCGTGGCGCTCTGCGTGCCTGCGGGGATTTTGAGCGCCGCTTTCCCTTCGAGGGTGGGCACTTTCACCTCGCCGCCGAGGGCTGCGGTGATGAACGAGACGGGCACTTCGCAGAAAAGGTTTTCCTCCTGGCGGTCGAAGACTGCGTGCTCCTTCACGTGGATCACCACGTAGAGGTCGCCGCGCGCGCCGCCCCGGATGCCGGCCTCGCCGTTGCCGACGCTGCGCAGGCGCGAGCCATGCTCGATGCCGGCGGGGATTTTCAACTTGATGTGCGAGGCGCGCTCCACGCGGCCGTCGCCATGGCAGACTTTGCACGGCTTCGCGATGATCTGGCCTGAGCCGCGGCAATTGGGACACGTCTGCGAGACCTGGAAAAATCCGCGCGAGGTGATCACCTGGCCCTGGCCGCGGCAGGTGGGGCATGTCGATGCGGAGGAGCCTTCCTCCGCGCCGCGCCCGCCGCATTTTTCGCAGGTGTCGAGGCGGGAAATCTCGATTTCCTTCTCGACGCCGAAGGCGGCCTCCTCGAGCTTGATCTGCATGTCGTAGCGCAGGTCCGAGCCGCGCTGGCGCCCGCTGCGGTCGCCGCGTCCGCCGCCGCCCCCGCCGAAAAATTGTTCGAATATCCCGCCGCCCCCGCCTCCCTGCCCGAACATCTCGCGGAAAAGGTCGAATGGATCGTGGAACCCCTGCGCGCCGGGGCCTGTGCCCTGCGCGAAAGCGGCATGCCCGTAGCGATCATAGGCCGCGCGCTTGTTTTCATCCGAGAGGACGTCATAGGCCTCGCCAAGTTCCTTGAAGCGCTCCTCGGCCTGCGGGTCGTCGGGATTTTTGTCGGGGTGATGTTTCACCGCGAGCCGCCGGTAGGCTTTCTTGATTTCCTCGACAGTCACGGTGCGGTCGATTTCCAGCACCTCGTAGTAATCGCGTTTCGTTTTCGGCATCTAGAAGTGGAAAGTGAAAGTGGAAAGTGGAATGGCCGCCCTGCCTTTGCGGTTCTTCATTTGCCCTTTGAAACCACTACGTTTGCCGGCCGGAGCAAACGGTCCTTGAGCTTGTAACCCTTGCGCATTTGCCGGATCACGACGCCTTCGGGAACATCGGCGCTCGCTTCCTGCGCAATCGCCTCGTGCACATTCGGGTCAAATTTCTGGCCGACTGCGTCAATGGTTTGCACGCCGGATTCAGCGAGGAAATCCTGGAATTGCTTCGCGACCATCTCCATCCCGGCGACGATCTGGGAATTCTTGTCGCCACGGGCCGCCGTCATGCCCATATCGAAGTTGTCGAGGATCGGAATGAGCCGCTCGAGAAAACTGCCGTTGGCATATTTCACCGCGTCCTCTTTTTCGCGTGCGGCGCGTTTGCGGAAATTCTGCATGTCGGCCTCGCTGCGCAGCGCGAGGTCCTTGAAGCGCTCCAGGTCGCCCTGCAATTTCGCCAATGCGGAATCCCCCGTCTCCGCGTTCTCCCCGGCTGCTTCCGCCGCCGCCGTTACATTGTCTTTTTCTTCACTCATTTTTTACGAATCACTATCAAGGTAATATCATCATTCTGCGGGTAGGTGCCGATGAAGTTCCGCAGGTCGTCGGTGAGACGCTTGACCACCGCGGAGGCGCCATCGGCGGCACTCGCCTGGATCGACAGGATCATCTGTTTCATCCCGAATTCGAACCCGTTGCTGTCCAGGGCTTCCGTAACGCCATCCGTGTAAAGAATCAAGCAGTCGTCCTGCTCCATCGTCACCGGAAAATCGCGCGTAATCCTATCGAAGACGTCCCCGCTGTCAATGCCCAGCGCCATTCCGGGCGGGTTGATCTTGGTCACGGTCTTTTCCTTCGCCGAATAGAGCAGCGGCGCATCGTGCCCCGCGCGGCAGAGGGTGATCTGCTTGTCGTGCGAATTCAGGACCAGGTAGGCCATGCTGATGAACATGTCCTCCTTGATGTCGGGGTAAAGCTGGCTGTTTACCTTTCGTAAAACATCCGCGCCCGAGCAGTTTCCCGCAGCGGTGCTGCGCAGCACGCTGCGGCACATCGCCATGATGAGCGAGGCCGGCACGCCCTTGCCCGACACGTCGGCGATCACGATGCCGGTGTGGCAGTCGTCAATCCTGATGTAATCGAAATAATCGCCGCTCACCTGTCTCGCGGGGATGTTCACGCCGGCGATCTGGAAGCCCTCCACGTCGGGGGCGGCGGAGGGGAGCAGGATGCGCTGGATGTCCTGCGCAACGAGGAGGTCGAGGTCGAGCCGGCGCTTTTCGCTCGCCTCGGAATAGACGATCGCATTGTAAAGCGCGAAGGCCGATTGCTCGGCGATCGCCTTGAACACCGCGAAATCGCTCGGGGTAAAGGGCGTGCTCATCGGGCCTTTGGCCACCGCGATCACGCCGAGGTTCTGGTGGCCGAATATGAGCGGGGAGAACATCGCCGAGGTCGTGATCTGCGTGTTCTCGCGCAAGTTGGAAAGGCGGGCGTCATCACCCGAGAGAAAGAGCGGCTCCTTGTCGCGCCAGACCGTGCCGAGGATGCCTTCGCCCGGCTCGATGGAATGGAGTCGCACGTAGCTTTGCAGTGCGAGCGGGAGCGTCTCGGATTGCTTGAGGATGTTTTGCGGGATCTCAACCAGCGGCGGGCAATCCTTCGAGATGAAACTCGGCAGCAGCATCGCCCCCTGTTTCCCGATGAGGTAGAGCGCGCCGCCGTGCGCATCGAGAATTTTCGAGGCGCCCTCCACGATGAGCCGGTGCAGGTCGCCCGGGCGGATGTCCTCGGTGAACGCCTCGCCGAGCCCGTGCAGGAAGTCGAACACGCGCGCCTCCTCGAGCTGGATTTTCTCGCGCGCCTTTTTGAGCATGGCGATCTGCGCCTGCTGTTTCTGGTACGCGGCGTAGAACGCCCCGGAAACCATTGCCAGGAGGACGAATAACAGGGCCGCGAGCATGAGGGAGAAGAAAACGCCTGTTTAAATAACCGAAAACAGGGAGGGTGAGGGTCGCGGCCCGGGGGGCGGCAGGTCGTGGTGGACACGCCCGCAGCGGAGGTATTGGCACAAGCCGCCGCTGGTCTTTCGGGCTTCGGGTTTCGTCATTCGTGCTTCATGGTTCCGGGGGGCATCTTATTCGGCGAGGCGCAGATCCTGTTTAAGATACTCCAGAACGTCTTTAAATTTTGTGATGTTCTCCGGCGATGCGTCCACCAGCGCCTGGTGCGCCTCGAGCATCGTCTCGGCCTGTGCGGTGCGGTCGGACGGCGCGGCGCCGTCGAGCGGGCGGATGGGGGCCTCGGCGGTCTTGAGTCCCTCCATTCCCATGGTGAAAAGCTGGTCCAGCCCGAGGTTGCTGAGCAGGTCGGTATTGCGCTCGTTGAGATTGATCACGTGCAGGTGCCCCTGCCCCAGCTCGCGCAGCCGCAGCGCCACCATCGCGAGGGTCCCCATGAATGTCGAATCCATCACCGGGCAACTTTTCAAATCGACCACGAATTCCCGGTGGCCGCGGTTGATCATCTCCTTGGCAAAATCCTTCACCCCGCCGCTGTTCAGGAACGAGCCTTTGCCCTCAACCCGGACCCACACGACTTTGTTGGTCAGGCCAACCAGAATGGAAGAAATGGTGCTCACCGTCCTCCAAAATATACCGGAATATAACCGTCCCTGTCAAATACCCACCCTTGCATCATTTTCTCTTATTTCAGCTACCGCACCCTGTTCAATCCCAAAGATTCGAGGCCGTAAGCCCCACGATTTTCCCATTTTCAATAATCAACGCCCGCCATGCCGTCACTCGCCCATCCTGGCGGTAATCGTCGCCGATGATCTTGAAATCCGTCTGCATCGACCCTTTCGCGCCCGTGTAGGAAATCTCCCGCGCCTGCACATAGGCCCCTAGGTTTTCCTGGCGGTATTCGAGGCGGATGGTCACATCGGCCTTCACCGAGCAGCGCCAGAAGAAGGTGAAATAATTCCCCATCCGCGCCGCGCGGTCCACGCCCGTGACCGCGCCGAAATTGATCCGGTCGCGTTCGAAAATAATCATCGGGTCCTCGGTCGGCGTGAAAGTTTTCGGGTCGTTCAGGAAGAGCTTGGTCTTGCGGAATTCGAAATGGTCGTCCAGCGCGAGCGGAAGCACATTCGCCTTGTCGAGCTGCTTCGCCTGCGGCGCCGGGTCCTTGCACCAGCCCGCGGAAACCATCGAAACCGCGAGCGCGAGGCTGAGGGAAATCACCAGTCGTTTCATCGGGGTGAAAATAGAAGCGATTTGCGGGGTGGATGTCAACCCACGAGGTATAAGGCGGGAACACGAACTCCTGTAGCGTGCGGTGTCCTCACCGCAGGAACGGCGCGTCGCTGCGGAAAGAGTTGCTTGCGGCGTCCAACTCCTCCGCTGAGGACAGCGGACTCTACAGTTTCTCTGGTTCCGCAACTCCATTGCGGAACCCACTTGTCCCGGCAACTCCATTGCCCCTTACGACGTGTCGCTCCCGCGCGCAATGGAGTTGCGCAGACAAGTGCGTGACGAAATGGAGTTTCGTTACGAGAGCGGGAGGGGGAAAAGATGCGCCCGATTTTCTTTCTTCTTCGTGCTCTTCGTCTCCTTCGTGGTAAAATCCAAAAATATTCCGCGCGGTTTTGCGTGGCCGCGCGTCTAGTCTTGCAAATCGCCCCAATGGATCCGAGCGACCCCAGCGACAAATCCCTCATCGAAGCCGCCCTCCGGGGCGACACCGCCGCTTTTGAAATGTTGATACAAATCCACAGCCGCACGCTTTTTGCCATCGCCTACGCCATCCTCCGGGATGCGTCGGAGGCCGAGGACATCGTGCAGGAGACCTTCGTCCGCGCATGGAAACGCCGCCATTGGATGCGCGACCCGGCGAAATTCCCCGCGTGGCTCACCACCGTGGCCCGCAACCGCGCGTGCGACCTCCTGCGCAAACGCCGCACCGTCTCCCTCGACGCCGCCGGCCCCGCCCTGAACGCCTTGCACGAGATGGCCGATACCGGCGCGCAGTCCCCCGGCGACACTGCCGCAGACCTCCACCGCCAGGTCCACGCCGCGCTAGGCGACCTCCCCGAGCAGCACCGCACCGCCCTCACGCTCCGCTACCTCGAGGGCATGGACCACCTTTCCATCGAGCGCGCCATGGGACTCACGAACGGCGCCCTGCGCGGCATCCTCGGACGCGCACTCGCCGCGATGCGCAAGACTTTAAAACCCGCAACGGAGATATGCGAATGACCATGATGACACGCGCTATTTGCAAAGGGCCGATGCTGGATTCCGGATACTGGATTCTGGATGAAGAAATCCAGGCAATGCCGCCGCTCGATATCCAGCATCCAGAATCCAGCATCCAGCATCGGCCATCCACGAACCGCGCGCATATACAGCACCCATGAAAATCCACGACGAAATTGACGACTGGTCGGCCGGCGCGCTTTGCGGCGCGCTCACGCCGGGGGAGATACAGGAATTCGAGCGCCACCTCGCGGAATGCCCGCGCTGCCGCTCGCTTCACGAGGAGGATCGAAAAATGAACGAGACATTGAAAGAGACGCTGTCGGCGGACCGCCCCGACGCGGATTTTGAGCAGCGGGTCATCAAAGGGGTGCGGGGAAAAATCAAACGCCCATGGTTCAACCCCTGGATCGAATTGCACCCGTTGCGCGGGCTGATATGGCTGATGCAGTTTCGCGTCGCGCAGGCGGCGGTCGCGCTGCTGGTGCTTGCGATGATGGTCTCCGGCATGGTCGTGGGCGGGGCGTTGATCAGCGGTGAGCGGCTGCCGTGGCGGAAAACGCCGGGGACCGAGTCTATGCAGAAACTGACCACCAACGCAGGGGCCAACGGCACACGCGCCATGGAGAACACGACTGTGACCGCGACAGGGGTAATCTCGTCAGCTGTTTTTTTGACCGGCACGAATCCATCGCTTGCCGCGATGACTTTCAACTCATCAGCGCCGAATTTTGTCGTAACCACGACTGGGAGCGCCACAGCGAGCCCTTTGGATACCGGCATTGCCGGGGCAACTTTCGCCGCAGGGACTGCCGCTCCAAATGGGAGCGTACCAGGCTATTGGAACGGGAGTGCAGCCGGGCAAGGCTCATGGAATACGTTCGCCTCGGGAGGCAATAATACCAACTGGGCAACGAATAACTATTGGGGCGACACAATGGCAAAAGACCTCGGCGGCATCGGCGCGCCCGGCATTACCGGCACGGCGAGCATTGGCGATACGGCTACGTTTAATGTCGCAAGCGGAGCCAATATTGACACCGGCACTGTGAGGAACAACGCTGCATTAGTCTTCATTGGAACTGGCACGCAGGCTTTGTCAGGATCCAATAGTTACTCTGGCATGGTCAGCAACAGCGGCACCACGCTGGGAAAAAACACATTCGCTGTCACGGCCACCGATGGCAACGCAGTTGGCAGCGGCACCTTGGACGTTCTGGCGAATCGTGTCATCACCACAGGCTCGGCCGGATTTACGTCGCACGCGGGTACCGTTAAGCCTTCGGGGTATTTTGGCGGCGGGGATACTGATCTCAATGGCAACTCCGTCACCGGTGGCAATCCAAAAGTCACCGCGAATGTCTTCGAAACATTTTCAGGGAGCAGTCCGACGCTAATGATCAATGCGACAGGCACGGATTCATTA
>DASZPK010000617.1:0-5977 GCA_035550335.1 Chthoniobacteraceae bacterium
CGACATCGTCGAGACCGCGAAGCGCACCGGCGCCAAGGTTGCCGGCCCGATCCCGCTTCCCACCCGCATCGAGAAGTTCACCGTGAACCGCTCGCCGCACGTGGACAAAAAGTCGATGGACCAATTTGAAATCCGCACCCACAAGCGCCTGCTCGACATCATCGAGCCGACCGCGAAGACCGTGGACGAATTGAAGAAACTCAACCTGCCCGCGGGCGTGGATATCACCATCAAGATCTGATCCAATTTACTCCGCGCTTATGAGAATCGGACTTCTAGGAAAAAAAATCGGCATGACCCGCGTCTATGATGAAAGGGGCCGCGCCACCGCGGTCACCGTCATCGAGGCGGGCGGCAACACCAAGCTCCAGGTCAAGACCGTGGAAAACGACGGCTACAGCGCCGTGCAGGTCGGCTTCGACGCGCAGAAGGAATCGCGCGTGAACGGCGGCGAGCTCGGGCATTTCAAAAAGCACGGCTCCGAGGCGAAGAAGTTCGTCGCGGAATTCCGCCTCGAGGACAAGGAGACCGTTGCCGCGGATTACAAACTTGAATTGACGATCTTCAAGCCGGGCCAGTTGGTCGATGTCATCGGCCAGTCGAAAGGCAAAGGCTTCCAGGGTGTCATGAAAAAACACAACATGGACGGCCAGGGGGCGTCGCACGGCTCGATGATGCACCGCCGCAACGGCGCCATCGGCAATCGCTCGACCCCGGGCCGCGTGTGGAAAAACATGGGCATGCCCGGCGACATGGGCGATGAGCGCGTGACGGTGCAGAACCTCCGCCTCTTGCAGGTGCGCGAGGCCGACAACGTCCTCCTCGTGGCGGGCGCGGTGCCCGGCGCGAACGGCAGCTACGTCGTGGTTCGCCCGGCGATCAAGCACCCCGTCGGCACCATCGGCAAACTGAAGCACGGCATCGCCTCGGTGGCGACCCAGGGCGCGAAGACCGCCTCCAAGGCCAAACCGGCCGCAGCCAAGAAATAACCAATGAGCGCGAAAGTTTTAACAATTGCAGAAGCGAAGAACGCCAAGCTCTCCCTGATCGAAAACGGGAAGGGGACGCAGGCGGTGCATGATGTGGTGGTGGCGCTGCGCGCTGCCCGCCGCAGCGGCACGGCCAGCACGAAGACGAAGGCCACCGTCAATTTGTCCGGCAAAAAACCGTGGCGCCAAAAAGGCACGGGCCGCGCCCGTGCCGGTTACGCCTCCTCGCCCGTGTGGGTGGGCGGCGGCGTCGTGTTCGGGCCGCATCCGCGCGATTATTCCAAGAAGGTCACGAAATCGGTGAAACGCCTCGCGCTCCGCAAGGCGCTCAGCTCCCGCATCGCGGCAGGCGACGTGCTGGTTGTCGACGCCTTCGCTGTGAAAGAGGCGAAGACCAGGCAATTCGTCAAGCTCGTGGCCGATTCCACCAAGCTCGCGCCCAAGGCGAAGGTGCTCGTGATTTCCAAGTCGTTCGACGAGACCACAACCAAGGCCGGCCGCAACGTGAAGCCGGTGCAGCTCGTAACCTCCGCCGACGTGAACACCGAGCAGTTGCTCGCCTACAAGAAAATCATCGTGACCAACGATGCCCTCAGCCAACTCGCGGAAAGGACCTCGAACTAATGACCGAGCACCACGACATCGTTGAAACCATCCATCTCACCGAGAAGAGCACGGTGCTGGGCGAAAAGCACAACCAGTACGTCTTCCGTGTGAATCCGGATGCGAACAAATTGCAGATCAAGGAAGCCATCGAAAAGCTTTTCGGCAAGAAGGTGGTTTCCGTGAACACCGCGAATTACCGCGGCAAAACCAAGACGCGCGGCCAGCGGGTCGGGCGCACCGCCCATTGGAAAAAAGCGATCGTCACGCTGAAGGAAGGCGAGAAAATCGACCTCACGTAATCGCAACCGTTCGCAACTTTTCGTAACTTTTTATGGCACTCAAGACCCACAGACCTCTCACCCCGGCAGCGCGTTTCAAGGCGCTGCCCGCGTTTGACGAGATCACCAAGCACAAGCCCGAGAAATCGCTGCTCCAAGTCAAGAAGCGCAGCGGCGGCCGCAACAACAACGGGCGCCTCACCTCGCGCCACATCGGCGGCGGGCACAAGCAGAAGTACCGCATCATCGATTTCAAGCGCCTCAAGCGCAATGTCGAGGCCGACGTGATCGGCATCGAGTACGACCCGAATCGTTCCGCGCGCATCGCGCTTCTCAAGTACACGGACGGGGAGAAGAGCTACATCCTCGCGCCCATTGGCCTCACGGTCGGGGCGAAGGTCACCGCCGGCGACAACGCCGCGCCCGAGGTGGGCAATGCGCTCCCGCTCAAGTCGATCCCGCTCGGCGCGAGTATCCACAATGTCGAGCTGACTCCCGGCCGCGGCGGCCAGATCGCACGCAGCGCGGGGCAGCAGGTGATTTTGAACAACCGCGAAGGCGGCTACGCTCTCGTGAAGATGCCCAGCGGTGAAATCCGCAAGATCAACGAGAACGCCTACGCTACGATCGGCCAGGTCGGCAATGTCGACCACATGAACGTCTCGAGCGGCAAGGCCGGCCGCAGCCGCTGGAAGGGCATCCGCCCGACCGTGCGCGGCATGGTGATGAACCCGGTCGACCACCCGATGGGCGGCGGCCAGGGCAAGAGCAAGGGCGGCGGCGGACGCCACCACCCGATGTCCCCGTGGGGCCAGCTCGCGAAGGGCTTCAAGACGCGCCGGAAGCACAAGCCGAGCAATTCGTTCATTATCGAGCGCCGGAAATCGAAAAAGAAATCGTAATTTAAAAACGTAAAAATTTATGGGCAGATCGTTGAAAAAAGGACCGTTCGTGGAGGGGCACTTGCTCGAGAAGATCGACAAGATGAACTCAGCCGGCGTGAAGAAGCCGATCAAGACCTGGTCGCGGCGCTCGATGATCACGCCGGACTTTGTTGGACATACGTTTAACGTCCATAACGGCAAGGTCCATATCCCGGTTTTTGTTACGGAGAACATGGTGGGACACAAACTCGGCGAATTTTCGCCGACACGCATGTTCAAGAAACACGGGTCGCATACCGCGAAGGTGACCAAGTAAAAGATTTTATGAGAGTTCCTGCTATAACGGCAGGTTGGGCGTGCATGGTCCTGACCCTCGGTGGGACGGCCATGGCACAGGGGAAGGATGGTTCTTTGTCAGATCAAAGTATAGAGTTATCGGAGGCGCAGGTGACGGCCCAGATGGAGGCTGATGAAAATCAGGCTCTGAAGAAGAAGGTTGCTGAACAACAGCAGCAGATCAAGGCCCTCACTGATTCGCTTGCGGAGTCGAACCTCGAAGCTGAGGAGTTCAAGCGTAAATGCTCGGAACTCGTCGAGAACATGGCTGCGCTCGGGATCGACGCCTCCAATGAGACGAAACTGCAACAGCGCCTGTTGAAGGCGGTGAGCGACCTGCGGATTGTCCAAGGTGAAAAGGACAAGCTGTCGGACCAGCTCGTGCGGCTTTCCGAGGCGATGCTGCGTTATTTGAAGACAGCGTCGAGCGTGGATGCCGATGCGCGCATGGCGGTCGAGGCGGAGATGCGGAACACGAGCGAGGCCCTCGGGCTTCCGTCGAGCCACACCCCCACGGGCGCCCCGGCGCCGGCCACGTTGACCGATGCCGCGGTGATCAGCATCAAGGAGGACCTTGCGCTGGTGGTGGTGAATGTGGGACGCAAGCAGGGAGTCAAAATCGGGATGCCGTTCAAGGTCATCCGCGGGGACGGGGTCATAGGCCTCGTTCACGTGGTGGATGTCCGCGATGCGATTTCCGGCGCGGTATTCGAAAACTCTGATTCTGACAAAAACAAAATAAAAGTGGGCGACCGCCTCCAGGTGGCGACGGTGCTCCCCGACCAGTAAACAATTTTAATACAATGCAAGTTACATCGACACACAGGTACGCGCGCATCTCGGCCTTCAAGGCCCGGGAAGTGACGCGTGAAATCCAGGGGCTGCCCGTCGCGTCAGCGCTGGACATCGTCGCGTTCAGCCCGAAGAAGGCGGCGCTCCTCATCGCGCGCACCTTGAAAAGCGCCGTGGCCAACGCCGAGAACAACAACGACCTGAGGGCCGACAAGCTCGTCGTCAAGGAAGCCACCATCGGCGAAGGGCCGACCATCAAGCGGTTCCGCGCCAAGGCGCGCGGCAGCGCGGGCGCGATCCGCAAGCGCACGAGCCATATCCGCATCGTGCTCACCGACGAGATCGAGATCAAAACACGCGAATCGAAAAAATCGCAAAAGAAGAAGCCGGCCGGGAAAAAGCCCGCCGCTCAAAAAGTGAAAAAGGAGACGACTCCGGAAGCTCCCGCCGCCGAGGCCACCACGCCCGCGCCGGAAGCCGGGAAGTCCGAGTAATTATATATGGGTCAAAAAGTTAATCCTATCGGCTATCGGCTCGCGCTCAACCGCGACTGGCGTTCGCGCTGGTTCGCGTCCAAGAAGGACCTGCCGGAATTCCTGCATTCCGATTTGAAGATCCGCGATTACGTGAAGAAGAAGCTCCAGCTCGCCGCGGTCTCGAAGATCGTGATCGAGCGCGCGTGGAACAGTATCCGCGTGACCATCCACACCGCGCGCCCCGGCATCGTGATCGGGCGCAAAGGCACCGAGATCGAGAAGATGACCGAGGAGATCGGGCGCATGGCCGGCGGCAAATCGGTCAAGATCGACATCCAGGAAATCAAGACGCCCGAGCTCGACGCGCAGCTTGTTGCGGAAAACGTCGCGCTCCAGATCGAGCGCCGCATCTCGTTCCGCCGCGCGATGAAGAAAGTCGTGCAGACCACCATGGAATTCGGCGCGCAGGGGATCAAGATCCGCTGCGCAGGCCGCCTCGGTGGCGCGGAAATTTCGCGCGCCGAACGCTACCACGAGGGGAAAGTGCCGCTGCACACGCTGCGCACCCCCATCGACTACGGCTTCGCCGAGGCGAACACCGTGTGGGGCAAGATCGGCGTGAAATGCTGGATCTGCAAAAAGGAAGAAGCCCCCGTCGAGGCCGCGCCCGAGAAGCAGGCCCCCGCGCCAGCAGCCGCGCAGGCTTGATATTTTCGTATATTTTGTAACACAAATTTTTAGGAGACACAGACCATGCCATTGATGCCCAAACGAGTGAAGTACCGGAAGACCCAGCGCGGCAGCCGCGCCGGAAAGGCTTCACGCAATATCCGGATCGACTTCGGCGAATTCGGCCTGCAAACGCTCGAGCGCGCCTGGATCACCAGCATCCAGATCGAGGCCGCCCGCGTCGCGCTCACCCGCAACATGAAACGCAAAGGCAAGCTCTGGATCCGCATTTTCCCCGACAAATCGGTCACCGCCCGCCCGCCGGAAACCCGAATGGGCAAAGGCAAGGGCCAGCCCGAGTACTGGGTCGCCACGGTGCGCCCCGGCAACATCCTTTTCGAACTCGACGGCGTGCCGGAATCGGTCGCCCGCGAGTCGCTGCGCCTGGCTGCCGACAAGCTCCCGATCCGCACCAAGTTCCTGTCGCGCCACCATGTCGCAACGTAATCGCAACGCAACCGCTTTTTGACCCACGCTTATGAAGATCAAGGAAATCAAGGAACTCACGGAGAAGGAACTGGCGTCGCGCAAACGCGAATTGCGCCAGGAGATTTTCCATCTCCATCTGCAACAGCAGAGCGGCCAGTTGGAGAAGCCGAGCCAGATTCGCGCACTCCGCCGTGAAATTGCCCGGGTCGAGACCGTGCTCACCCAGAAAAAAACCGCGGCAGCAGCCACCCCGGCCAAGAAAGCCTAATTTGAAAGCCAATCCATGAGCAGCGAAACCACACCAGCAGCAACCCCCGAGACGACGACCGCCGGGCGCGGCCTCCGAAAAACCCGCGTCGGCGAGGTTGTGTCCAACAAAATGGCGAAGACCGCCATCGTCGAGACCGTCACCCGCGTGCCGCACGCGAAGTTCGGCAAGATCGTGAAGCAGGTAAAAC
>DASZPK010000618.1:0-4396 GCA_035550335.1 Chthoniobacteraceae bacterium
CCCCACCGACGTCACCAAGCCAACCTTCCAAGGGCGGCATGACGAAAGGGGCAGGCTATGTGCCGCCACCTCCACCCCCGCCGCCTCCGAAGCGTGGTAAATGACAAAAATCGGAACATCATCTATTGGGAGCCGGAATAAATGTTAGTCCGTCCCCTAATTTATTTTCTACTATTCGCCAATTCTGGCCATTGCTCAGCGAGAATCCATTCATCAGTCCCATCCTGCGCGATGGGCGTTGTGGGCTGTATGCGCCCTTGGCGAAGAAGGTTTTTGAGATCGGCCATACTGACGGGTCCGTGGGCCTGCATTTGCGCATCGCTATAATAAAACCTCTCATCTCCCGCCTTTGCTGGTTGTGTTTGGAGCCCAAGCGGGGCGGTGGCCTTGACCAATTGCGCCAGGAGCTGGTTGCTCTTCTTCATGGCAGCGTTAATATCGGCCAGCTCCGTGCAAATTGCACTGAGGCCTGGCATAGGTCTCGACTGCGCTTGGGCGAGTAATTCATTCGCGCGATCCGTATTTTTAGCAATGCATCCGATTGCATTGTAAAGCTCGCCAACACCAAGACAGAAAACTCCGGTGTAAACGCCGGCCAAGCCCGCGGAATAACCCAAGAACTCAGCGACTATTCCAACCACAATCAGCACGGCCCCAGCGATGGAGTATAACGAGCCGAGAATCATGGCTACTCAATAAAACATGTCCGGGTTGGTGTCGAGCCGATTAGTGAGCATTTGCAGCACAACGCGCCGTGCGAGACAATTGACAGCCAAACCTCACATCCCCCTGACGGCCCGCAGAATCTCCGGGAGCGCTTCCATGATGATCCATACGCCGCCCTGGCGGAGCGACTCGAAGCGGCAGTAGAAGGGCGTGGGCCAGTCCGGGTTCCAATCGTCGCGGTCGAGGGCGCGGATGGCCTCCATGAGCGGGCTGTGGGGGTGCACCACCATGAGCCGGAGGTGGCCGCGCGCGCCACGCGAGCGCTGGTATTCGTTGAGGATGCGTTCGCTGAACACCTCCCACATCATCGAGCCGTGGGAGGGCATTTCCTCCCGCTTCACAGGCGGCTTCGGCGCGAAAAAGTTCAGCGTCATGCCGGGATGCTAAACCCGGCCTTGCAAGGGTGGGCAAGCCTTTGCTCGCTCCATTTTTCTTATTATTACCAAACCCCGGGGAATCGTAATAATAAGAAAAAAGCGCCACAAGTCCCGGCCAGCCAGCTCTCGCGCGCGCACGCGCCTTGCAATCCCGCCGCCCATTCGCATATACAAGCGCCCCATGCATCGCTGCCCCGGTTTCCTCCTGCTTCCTTTGCTCGCGTTCGTGCTCGCCGGCTGCCAGAGCCCGCCTTACGTCTATCATTACATTCCGGGGCGCACGGCCATTGTGCGCGACGGCATTGCCTATGCCCCGCCCTCCGCGCCGGAGGATGTGCGCGTGGCCATCGCGGCGGGGAATCGGATCGCGGGGTTGCCCTATCGTTACGGCGGCGGGCATACGCGCGCGGTCGATGATGCTTACGATTGCTCGGGCGCGGCCTCGTTTGTCCTGCTCTCGATCGGGCGGCTCGACGAGCCCACGACCGCGAAGGCGCTGCGCGATTACGGCCAGGGGGGCCAAGGCGAATGGATCAGCATTTACGCGCGGCGCGACCATGTGTTCATGGTGGTGGCCGGGTTGCGTTTCGATACCGGCTGGACGCGCGAATCCAAAGGCCCGCGCTGGACCACCGCGAGCCGCCCCACAGATGGCTGCGTGATCCGCCATCCCTTGGGGCTTTGATCACACCAGCCGCGCGAGTTCCTTCGGCAACGGCGATTGGAAAGCCATCTCCTTCCCCGTCACCGGATGCTGGAAACGCAGCGCGCACGAATGCAGCGCGAGGCGTTTCGCGGGATCGGTCTTCGCGCCGTATTTCACATCGCCGACAACCGGGCAGCCGGCGTCCGCGAGTTGCACCCGGATTTGATGGCGGCGTCCCGTTTCCAGCCGCAACTCCACCAGCACCACGCCTCTCCCCTTTTTCATGACCGTGTAATGCGTGATCGCGCGCCGCGCGGTTTCACTCCGCGGCACGACGAACACCTTGTACGGATTCGCCTCGTCGAGATACGAGTCGAATTTCCCTTTGTCCGCCTTCAGCTTTCCCTCCGCCACGGCGAGGTAGCGCTTTTCGTATTCGTCCCAATGCTGTTGCAGCGCGGTTTTTGCCTGCGCGGTCTTTGCAAACACCATGAGGCCCGAGGTCTCGCGGTCGAGCCGGTGCACGACCCAGATGCGCTCGCGCGATTTCGGGTTCTCGTTGCGCAAATAATCGGTGAGCAGGAAATACGCGGTCTTCGTCTGCTCCCCCTCGCTCGCGATGCTCAGAAGATCAGCGGGCTTTTCGATGACCAGAAGCTCCGCGTCCTCGTATCGAATCTTGATCCCTCCCGTGATGAACGTATCCGCCGGGGCATGGCGGTTCTGCCGGATCGCGACCGCGTCCCCGGGCCGCAGCGCATGGTCGAATTGCCGCATGATGTGCCCGTTCACGAGCACCATGCCGTGCTTGAGCCATTCCCGCACCTGCTTCTTTTTCGAGTCCGGCCACGATTCAAAAAGAAAGGGAAGAAGCGGGGCGGGTTTTTCGACTTTGCGGGGTTGATCCATATAAGAAACGCGAATGATACTCGAATATCTGCGAATCGCCTCTAATTAACTGCGACAATTCGCAAATCTGAAAGGGGGTTTTGTATAGGGGAAATCACCTATTGTCTAGATACACTCACAGAGATTATAATCCTCGTAACACTCATAAATTAAACGTGGGCGCTATAAACGAGCAGAGTCGACAAGAGGAGGGTGCGCATTCTGCTAGTGTATAAGCCCATCCCCCCAAAATGTTTATGATGGCAAGAGTAAAACGCATACTGTTGGTGGAGGACAGCCAGCACGATGTCGAGCTGACACTCGTGGCTCTGGAGGAATGTCACCTCGCCAACCAGGTGGATGTCACCCGCGATGGCGCCGAGGCGCTCGATTATCTCCACCATCGTGGCGCCTATGCAGACAGGGCAAGCGACACGCCGGTCGTGGTGCTGCTGGATTTGAAGATGCCGAAACGCGACGGGCTCGAAGTGCTCCGCGAGATGAAGTCCGACCCGGAACTGAAGCGCGTCCCCGTGGTGATGCTCACCTCCTCGCGCGAGGAGCGCGATTTGGTGGAGAGCTACGACCTCGGCGTGAACGGCTACGTCGTCAAACCGGTTAATTTTCAGCAATTCATCGAGTCCATCAAACAACTGGGCTGCTTCTGGGCGATCGTCAATGAACCTTCCCCCGCCCCTTCCCGCGCTTTATGAGTAGTACCAACAGCACATCGAAACCGCAGATCCGCATCATCCACCTGGAGGACAATCTCCAGGACCGCGAACTCGTCGCGGCGATGCTCGCCGCTGCCGAGATCGAGTGCGACATCACGCACGCGGACAGCCACGATACTTTCGAAAAAGCGCTGGCCGAAGTGGATGCGCAGCTCATCATTTCCGATTTCACGATGCCCGGTTACACCGGCGTGCGCGCCCTGCAACTCGCGCAACAACTGCGCGACACGGTGCCGTTCATCTTTTTCTCCGGAACCATCGGCGAGGAGGCGGCGATCCAGAGCCTCAAGAATGGCGCGACCGATTACGTGCTGAAGCAGTATCCCGACCGCCTCGTCACAGCCGTGCGCCGCGCCTTGATTGAAGCCGGGGAACGCGCGGCGCGCCGCCATGCCGAGGAGGAATTGCACCGGCGCGACGTGCTGTTGCGGCAGATCATGGACAACGTGGAGGATTTGATCCTCGTCGTCGATCTCAACGGACACCGCATGTTGAGCAGCCCTTCCTACCAGCGGCTCCTCGGCGGGAAACTCTCCGGCGCGGGCGAGGATTTTCTTTCGGAGGTTCATCCCGAGGACCAGAGCGTCGTAAAGAAGGCGTTCCATGAAACCATCGCGCGGGGAATCGGCAACCGGGTCGAATACCGCTTGATGGTCCCCGACCACAATTGCCGTTACATGGAGGCGCAGGGAAGCGTCATCCGCCAGAACCGCCACGACCGCTACGTGCTCTGGGTGGTGCACGACATCACCGAGCGCAAGCTTGCCGAGGAAAAAATCCTGGAGCAAGCCGCCCTGCTCGACGAAGCGCACGACGCGATCTGCGTGAACGACCTCGACCAGAACATCCTCTTCTGGAACAAGGGCGCGGAACGCCTCTACGGCTGGACTTCCTTCGAGGCCGTGGGACGCAACGCCAACGAGCTTCTTTTCCAGAACGTGGTCGCGCTCAAGGCGGTGAAAACGCTCATCAAGCGCGGCGAATGGCACGGCGAACTCCGGCAGACGACGCAAGCGGGCGTAAAG
>DASZPK010000619.1:0-5768 GCA_035550335.1 Chthoniobacteraceae bacterium
GAAGCTCGCGCTGTTGTTGAATCCCGGGGAGAAGGCTCCCGAGGGAGCGCCGCCAGCACCCGCGCCCGCAGCCGCAAAACCTGAGGCGCCGCAAGCCGCCCCGCCGGCTGGCGGGAAGACTGCTTCCGCGCCTGCGGCAGCGACACCGGCCCCTGCATCCGCGCCGACTTCCAATGCCCGCGTGAAGGCTTCGCCGCTGGCGAAAAAGATCGCGGCGGCGAAGGGAATCGATTTGGGCCGCATCTCTGGCACAGGGCCGGGCTCGCGCATCGTGGCGAAGGATGTGGAATCGGCGACCACCCAGGCCGCGGCGACATCGGCGGCGGTTTCCGCGCCGCCGGCCGTGCGGGCGATGCCCGCGGGCGAGAACGACCAGCGCATCCCGCTCTCGGGGATGCGGAAGGTGATCGCGGAGCGGTTATACGTTAGTAAAACAACGGTGCCGCATTTCTACCTCAATATCGAGGTGAACGCGGCGGAGTTGATGAAGCTGCGCGCCGAGGTGAACGCGACGGCGGAGAAATCCGGGCAGCCGAAGCTGACGGTGAATGATTTTGTGCTCAAGGCCGCAGTGGTGGCCGCGGGCAAGGTGCCGAAGGTGAACGCGGCGTTCGATGGCGATGCGATCGTGCAATACGGGAGCATCAATCTCGCGGTGGCGGTGGCGATCGAGGATGGGCTGGTGACGCCGGTGATCCGCGACGCGCAGAAAAAATCGCTCCGGGAGATCAACGAGCTGGTGAAGGACCTCGCCACGCGCGCGCGCGGCAAGAAGCTCAAGCCCGACGAATACCAGGGCGGCACGATGACGGTCTCGAACCTCGGGGCGTACGGCATCGACAGTTTTTCGGCGATCATCAATCCCCCGCAAGCGATCATTCTCTCGGTGGGTGCCGTGGTGAAAAAGCCGGTCGTGAATGAGAGCGGTGAAATCGTCGCCGGCCAGCGAATGAACATCGGCTTGAGCTGCGACCATCGCGTGGTGGATGGGGCGATCGGCGCGGAATACCTCGCGGAGTTGCGGAAGCTGATCGAGAATCCGGCGTTGATGCTGATTTAGCCGATTGCCGGTGACATTGCATGCCGCGCGTCAAAATCCCGAATATTCCGTGGCGCGTCAGCTGATTAACGAAACCTATGAGCGGCTACTTGCGTGAAATCAAAAGCGCCCGGATCGACTCGACACATTTGAGCGTGGAGTTGTGCGACGGGTTCGCATTCACAGTGCCGCTTGCTTTTTACCCTACATTGCAGCTTGCGACCGACGAGGAAAGAAAAGCGATGGAGGTGCTGCCTTATTCGCTCCATTGGGACGCGCTCGATTGCGATCTCGGCATCGAGGGGCTTTTGCAAGGGATCAGGGAGCATCCCAAGCTGGCGGAAAAAGCGCGGCAGAGATTTGAGCAGCGCCAGCACGCCGCAGCGTAAAAGAAATTGTTATACAGCGGTGCGGGGATGAATCGAATTCTTCGATGGGGTGTCCAATTGGGCTCTGTTTTTTCGGCCGTTTACCCGGGGTTCGCACCCACACGGGCGTTTGGTTAAGCTTTGGGAAGAAGCTCCGCAAGGGACCGGTAGGGTCGGACCTCCGGGCCGACCGCCGCCCGGAAATAACGCGTGATCTTCGCGCGACCGGCTGCCCGGATGGTCGAGCTGCTTTTGCTCGTCCTGCGGGTGCCGGATTGGTTCCGATTTCATGCATTGCGAAACTAGCATTGTGATCGCCGCCAAGCAATGCCGATGCAGCGGATGCATAGGGAGCGCCAGAAAATCTTTGACGCACACCGCCATGTGGCAGCATCTTTAACACCTTATGGCGAATTACGATCTTATTGTCATCGGTGGCGGGCCTGCGGGGTACGTGGGGGCGATCCGCGCGGCGCAACTCGGAAAAAAAGTGGCCTGCGTCGAGAAGGAACGCGCCGGCGGCACCTGCCTGAATTGGGGCTGCATCCCGACCAAATCGCTGCTGCGCAACGCGGAGCTTTTCCATCTCATGAGCCACCGGGCGGCGGATTTCGGGTTCAAGTTTGACAATCTTTCCTTCGACTGGAGCAAGGTGATCAAGCGCAGCCGCGCCGTGGCCGACCGGCTCGCGGGGGGCGTGGAGTTTTTGTTCAAGAAAAACAAGATCGATTACCTCCGCGGCGAAGGGACGATCGACAAGGCGGGCTCGGTGACCGTGAAAAGCGCCGACGGAAAAACGGAGACGCATTCCGCGCCGAAAATCCTCGTGTGCACGGGCGTGGTCACGCGCGAGCTGCCGGGGCTGCCGATCAACCACAAGACCGTTGTGGGGAGCCACGACGCGATGATTCTCGACCCGCAGCCGAAGAGCATGGTGATCATCGGCGCCGGCGCGATCGGCATTGAGTTTGCGTATTTCTTCAATGCGTTCGGGACGAAGGTGACCGTGGTCGAGATGCTGCCGAACATTTTGCCCGTTGAGGATACGGAGATCAGCGTGACGCTGGAAAAATCGCTCACGAAAGCCGGCATCCGCATTTTGACGGGCACGAAAACGACCAAAACCGAGGCGACCGACACGGGAGTGAAGATCACCGTGGAAGGGAAGCAGACCGAGACCATCGAGGCGGATGTCGCGATCGTGGCGATAGGCGTGTCGCCGTTGCTGCCGGGCGGGATCAAGCTCGATCTCACCGAGCGCGGTTACATCAAGACGAAGGATAATTACGAAACGAGCGTGCCGGGCGTTTACGCGGCGGGCGACATCATCGGGCCGCCGTGGCTCGCGCACGTGGCGAGCTACGAAGCGGTGCAGGCGGTGGACGGGATGTTTGGCAAGGGGAAGCCGAAGAAAGTGACGACGTTCCCGGGCTGCACGTATTGCCAGCCGCAAGTCGCGAGCGTGGGGCTCACCGAGCGCGCCGCGAAGGAGAAGGGGCTGAAATTCAAGGTCGGCAAATTCCCGTTCCAAGCGAGCGGCAAGGCGCTGGCGGTCGGCGAGAGCGAAGGCTTCGTGAAGGTGCTCATCGGCGAGCCGAACGGGGAGATCCTCGGCGCGCACATCATCGGCGCGGAGGCCACGGAGTTAATCGCGGAGCTCGGCCTGGCGATCACGCTCGAGGCGACTTACGAGGAGATCGAGGCCACCATCCACGCGCACCCAACGTTGAGCGAGGCCGTGAAGGAAGCGACGGAGCAGGCGCTGGGGCATGCGATCCATATTTAATGACGAAGCTCGAATGACGCGAAGTTTAGGTGGATAACAGATAGCGGCGCTTCCGATTTAAACAGCGCTCCCAAATGTGTCATCCTGAGCGGAGCGCAGCGAAGTCGAAGGACCTCTCGATAACAACAGCGCGCACCTAAATCAAATCGTGGCTCAAATCCGCCCAGAGCGGGTTTTGCGTCGCAATCAGCGCGTTCTTTTTCTCCCTGCGCCATCCTTTTAGCTGCTTCTCACGCGCGATCGCGTCATGCACATCGTTAAACGTTTCGTAATACACCAATCGATTTAGACGGTATGCTTTTGTGAATCCTTTGGATTCGGCGCGCTGGTGCTGGTCGACGCGGGTTGCAAGGTCGCCGGTCACCCCGATGTAGATAGTCGTGCGCGTTTTGTTTGTCATGATGTAAACGTAGTAGGTTTTCATCGAGGGGGTGAGTTTGGGTGTTTGCGAGAGGTCCTTCGACTTCGCGGGCCGCCGCTTCTACAACGGACTGCTTACGCCACGCGCTCTGCTTAACGAAGTTTGACCTTTGAAAAAATCACGTCGGAGACAGCCTTCAATTCCGCTTCGGTTTTGTTTGTTCCTTCGATGTAAAAGCAGAGCATGGTGCCCTTGGCCATCAGCAATAGGCCGGTGAATCTGCGGTTCTTGGCGGATTCATAGCCATGAAAATGACTTTGATAGCCGTCTGGAATGGCCTCGGTGGAGGAATGCTCCAAGGGATCTGATGCGGCCATGAACTTTTTCTCCGCATCCATTCTGTGCTGGATTACGCGCTCGAATGCGTCTCGCAAAGCTTGCCCGGTAACCGAGGTATTGTAATTCATCACAGAAACGGTCAGGTGCAGGCTGCCTGTTGGATCGCTGAAAGAGAGCGAGTCGGGGGTGGAACTGGAAAGCTTCGTCCATCCCGCTGGATGCGAAAATGTGAATGCGGGATCCTTGTATGTTTCGTCTTGGGCGAATGCGGAGATAATCGAGGATAGAAAGCCCATTGTCGCAATGATGTTTAACACTGTGCGCATTAACAAGGAGTTTTGGTTGGAGGTCATTCGCATTGCAAGTTTGGATTCGGCGCTCACTTCTTCGCCAACGAAGCGGTGAAGGAAGCCACGGAGCAGGCGCTGGGACAGGCGATCCATATTTAAATGATGAAATTCGAATGACGAAGTTTAGCGGACAGACAGTGGCGCTTCCGATTTAAACAGTGCTCGGATTTTGCGTCGCAATCAACGCGTTCTTCTTCTCCCTGCGCCATCCCTTGAGCTGCGGCCCTGCATCGCAGTCCAAATTACCTTGCTCCGCCTCCGTGGCGTGATATTTTTCCGTCTATAATTCTTTCGGATTCATCTTTTACAGGTAGCGTCCGCTCAATTTGGCAAGCGGAATTATGAAAACAAACCCCATTCTTCTCGCCTCGGCACTTTTGCTAGTGGCATTTGCATCGGCCCATGCCCAGGCGCCGCAATATACGGTGACCGTGCTCGGCGAACTCAGCGGCGGCAACGGGGTTAGCTACGCCACCGGCGTAAATAATCTCGGACAGGTCACGGGGCAGAGTGCCACCGCAACCTCGACCCACGCCTTTTTGTATTCAAGCGGCTCGATGATTGATATTGGCTCTGCTCCTCCCGAATTTGGCGACAATTTTGGCGTTGCGATTAACAACGCCGGCCAGGTGGCAGGGGTTGGACAGACTGGCATCGTGTATTCGAGCGGATCGTGGACGAGCGTGGGGGATTTTGCGGGTGGCCAGGGGTTTAGTGAGGCTTATGGGATTAACGATTCCGGGGTCGCGGTCGGCTCGGCGCAGATTAACGGCAGCTACCCGCAGGCATTTTCATTTTCAAGCGGCAGTCTGATCAATCTCGGCTCCCTCGGCGGGAATTACAGTACTGCGTACGGAATTAATAGTTCAGGGGTGATCGTGGGCGACGCTTATTTATCGGGGAACAATTACGCCAATGCTTTTGAGTATTCAGGCGGCGTAATGAGCAGTTTGGGCACGCTGGGAGGGCATAACAGCCAGGCCTATGGAATCAACAGCAGCGGACAGGTCGTCGGATCCTCGCAAATCACGGGCAACAGCGCTTACCATGCGGTGATATTTTCGGGCGGTTCCAAGATCGATCTCGGCACTCTCGGGGGAAGCAACAGCTATGGCTATGCAATCAATGCCTCGGGGGAGGTCGTGGGCATCTCCCAGACCACGGGCAACGCCTCCAGCCATGCTTTTGTTTATATCAGTGGCACCATGTACGATCTGGCAAGCTTGATGCCATCCACTGTGACGCAACTCGACGAGGCGCGGACCCCGCAAGAGGGTAATCAAATTAACGACTGGGGCCAGATTGCCGCCGAGGCAATGGTGAGCGGCACCGAGCAGGCCATTCTTCTCACCCCTGTAAATCCGCTGACAACGGTGAGCGGCGGCGTGCAGGACGCAAAGCTGGTCGCCGGGATGAATTTCAACGCCATAGCGGCCTACACAAACACCGCAGGCAACCTGACGAAGGTGGCCTTCCTCGACGGTACTTCATCGGTCAATCGCGACGTCCAGGTCAGTTTCCTCGC
>DASZPK010000620.1:0-4100 GCA_035550335.1 Chthoniobacteraceae bacterium
CGCTCGGCGAAGTTTCCTTCGATGAAAAAGGAGATCTCGTCCGGCGATTGGATCCCACCCGGTACGTCATCACAACCTATACCAACGACGACTACGGCAAGCGGATCGGCCAGCAAGTCAGCCTTCCCGACGATCCCGACCTCCGCGCCGCACTCGCTTCGCAAGAAGCCAAACTCCTCGCGCAGTTGCGGGTTGCCGGGAACAACCAGCAGCAGCGTGAGACGGTCCTTCACGATCTGCTCGTCTTCTACACCTCCCAGTCGCTCGAATTCGACAAGGCCGCCAGCCTGCAATTTTTGATCACCAACCGCGACCAGCTTTACAGCCTGAAGTTAACGCTCGCCTGTGTCTGTAAAACATACGCCGAGCGAAATAAAAATCTCGAGGCCCTCATCCAGGAATTCCCCGAAAAAAAGGCTTTCACCACGGGGCTCATGGTCAAATAGGCGACCGCAGATCGATTTTTTTCGTCACACAAATCGGCGCGCAATGCAGGCATCGACAGAGGTATCCCATGCAATGCTACAATTGTAGCTTGACATGATGCTACGTCTGTAGCACAATACCCGCATGAAAGAAATTCCCCGCATCTCCGATTCCGAGTGGGAAGTCCTCGGCGTCCTTTGGAAAAAAGCCCCGCTCTCCGCCGCCCAGGTGTTTGAAAAACTCCGCGGCACCGCATGGAAATTCAGGACCGTCCGCACCTTCCTCGCGCGCCTCGAGAAAAAAGGCGTCGTCGGCTCAAGCGAGGTGGATGGCGTCCGCGCCTACTCCCCGCTCCTCGGCCGTGACGAGTGCGTCCGCCAGGCCGGCGAGTCCTTCCTCGACCGCGTTTTCGAGGGCGCCACCGCCGCGCTCCTCGTCCATTTCGCCAAAAGCAAAAAACTCAGCGAGCGCGACCTCGCCGAACTCGAATCCATCCTCGCCCAAAAACGGAAAGGAAAATAATCCCATGACCCCCGGAACCATCCCCCTTCTCAAAGCCGTCATCGACGCCACATGGCAGGGCTCGCTCGTCATTCTACTCGTCCTGCTCGTGCGCCCGCTGCTCGGCGTCCGCGTGCCCGCCCGCTGGCGCTCGCTTTTGTGGATGCTCGTCCTGGTCCGCCTCCTTGTGCCCGCATTTGTCCTGCCACGCAGCCCCGCGAGCTTGCAAAATATTCCCGTGGTCCAGCGACCGGTTGAGCAGGCGCAGGATTCATTCGACCGGGCATACGCCGCATACGTCGGCAACGAAAATGCCCGGCCCATGCAACCTGCCCCGATTCAAAATCAAACCGGCGGCTTCGCAGGCGAGGGGAGTGCACAGCCGGTTGTCCCCGCCGCTCCAGCCCACCGGCCCATGCCGTGGTGGAAAATCGCCGCGCTGGTCTGGCTCTCGGGTGCAATCCTGTGCGCCGCATGGATCGTGACGGCCACCCTCCGCCTGCAAATGCGGCTGCGCCGGGAGAGTGGTCCCGTGGATCCCGGCGTCGCCGCCGTCTGGAAATCCTGCTGCGCGCATTACCTGTTTAAACATCCGCCCCGTCTTGTTGTCACGTCCCTCGTCGATTCCCCCGCCTTGCTCGGCGTTCTGCATCCCATGCTGCTCATTCCGCGAGCGGAAGCCGCCGCGTTTTCGCCCGAGGATTGGGAGCATATCTTCATGCACGAACTCGCCCATTTCCGCAGGCGCGACCACTGGATGCAGCTCGTCCAGCTCGCAGCCCTCTGCGTCCATTGGTTCAATCCCCTCGTCTGGATCGGCTTCCGTTACCTCCGTGCCGACCGCGAGCTCGCCACCGACGAGCTCGCCCTCAAACACCTCGCCGGCGGCGATCGTGCCGCAGCCTACGGCGGCACGCTCCTCAAAGTCCTCTCCGGCCGCACCCTCGCCGGCTTGCAGCCCGGCCTCGTCGGCATCGTCGAGAACGCCTCGCAAATCAAGCAACGCCTCCGCCGCATCGTCGCCTTCGGCCCGCGCACGCTTTTCGGTTCCGCCATCGGCCTCGGCCTGACTGTCATCCTCGCCGCCCTCGTCCTCGGCAAGGAAACCGACTCCGCCGACCTCTCCGGCTATGCCGGCATGAAACCCGACGCCACCCTCGTCCTCGCCGCCAAAAAAGGCGACCTCCCCGTCGTCAAAAAAATGCTCGCCGATGGTGTCGACCCGAATTCCGTCGTCAGCATTTTCAGGTGGGAGAAAAAAACCCCGCTCAGTTCCGCGGCCGCGGAGGGCCGGATGGACGTCGTGAAATTCCTCCTCTCCAAGGGCGCGCAACTCAATCCCACCCCGGATGGCACCCACTCCGCCGTCGGCTTCGCCCTCGCAAATGGCTGGATCGATTGCGCCGGTTTCCTCGTCTCGAAGGGCGCAAACCCTGAGCCCATCGCCTTCGCCGCCGCAAAAGGCGACCGCGTCGCAATCGACCAGATGCTCGCCGGCCCCCGGCCCGGTTTCGACGAGCTTAAATTCCTCGCCGCCATCGCCGCCGTGAACGGCCACAAGGACGTCTTTTCCGATCTCTCCGATGCCCTCGCCTCCACCGGCGAATACGTCCAGTGGGATAGCAGTGTCGCCGTCACCGTCATCGCACGCGATCATCGCGATGTTTTTGACGAAATGGGACGCCGCGATTCCTCCGTCCCACGCGGTGTCGCTCGTTACGCCGGCGCCGCCGCCAGGACAAAAGGCATGCGCGAATGGCTCATCGCAAAAGGTTGCAAAGTCCCCGAGTACACCGACAACGAACGCCTCATCGACGCCGCCGAGTACGGCGACCTCCCCGAAATGCGCCGCCTCATCAAGGCCGGCGCAAAGGTCAACTACAACGGCGAAGCAGGCTGGTCCCCCCTCGCCAAAGCCGCCGCATGGGGCCAGCCCCTCGCCGTCAAATTGCTCCTCGAAAACAAAGCCGACCCCGACTCCATGAAAAACCCGCCTTCGGGCTGGTCCCCCCTCTGCCTCACGGACAGCCCCGAAATCGCCGACATGCTTCTCGCCGCCGGCGCCGACCTCAATGGCAGGCCCAACAGCATGAACAATCTCACCTACGCCGTCTCCTGCTGCCCGGATGAAAAGGTGAAGTGGTTCCTCGACCACGGCGTCGATCCCACCAAGGTCAAGGGCGACGACTTCGAGGTCACCCTCCTCTTCGCCGCCCACACCCCCGGCATCGCCGAAATGCTCATCGCCCACGGCGTCGATGTGAACGCGAAAGACGAACAGGGCCTCACCGCCATGTTTCGCATTGAGCAAATGGAGCCGCATCCCGCCGCCATCGTGAAGGTTCTCCTCAAGCACGGTGCCGATCCCAACTTGAAATCAAAGGATGGCTACACCCCGCTCATGGCCGCTCCCGATGGCGACACCGTCGACACTCTCATCGCCGCCGGCGCCGATCCCGCCGCGAAGGATGGCCAGGGCCACACCGCCCTCAATTCTTATGTCCCCAATGCCGACGATACTCGCAGGCAGGCTCTTGAGCGCCATGGCCTCAAGCTGGAGTTGGACGATTGGCGCGCATTGCTGCGAAACGCCATCATTCGCAACAACCCGGACGAAGTTAAAAAACTCATCAGCGACATGGGGCCGGACGCATTCGCAAAAGTCAGCCGGAGCGACTTCACCGCGAAGACCGCCGATAACAGCGACTTTGCCCCGTTGTACCTGGCCATCACATGGGCGAATTGGCCCATCGTCGACATCCTCCGCAAAGCCGGCGCCGATGATGTCGGCTTGTTCAGCGAGGCCGCCGCCCGCGGCGATCTCGACCGCATGAAAGCGCTCCTCGCCGCCGGGGCCGACGTGAACGAGCAATGTTCCGACGGCGAAACGCCGCTCATGTTCGCCGTCAGTTGCGGCCAGGCAAAGTCCGTCGAGTTCCTCCTCGATCACGGCGCGAATATCAATATCTTCGACCACCACGCAATCACCCCCTATGCCGACGCGGAATTGCTTTCCGTCAACATCCGGGGCGATTGGTCCCCCGTCGCCGGCGGCAAAATGAAAGGAAAGGAGGCCCGCCCCGCCCTCGACGCCATCCTCGCCCTCTTCGCGAAGCAAAAGCTGGATTTGAACTACAAGGACAAATCCGGAAAAACCCTCCTCTTCGTCGCCG
>DASZPK010000621.1:0-6772 GCA_035550335.1 Chthoniobacteraceae bacterium
CCGAAATTCAAGTCGGACCCGCCAACGGTGAATCTCGACGATTTTTTGCAAGGAATCGGGATGAAAACGGCTTTCGGTTACAACGCAAATTTCAGCCGGATCACGCTCAAATCCCTGAAGCTCACCGGCGTGTTTCACAAGAGTTATCTCTCCGTGGATGAACAAGGCACCGAGGCCGCGGCGGCCACCGCCATCGCCATGGCCGCATCGGACGGCGACGCGCCGGATGACATCCATGTCGACCACCCGTTCATTTACGCCGTGCAGGATTGCCAGACGGGCGCCTGCCTTTTCCTCGGCCGCATGGCCGACCCGCGTCCCAATCCGCCCGTGCCCCGGCATCAGGCCCCGACCTCCGAATGAAAATAAAAACGCATTTCCCACTGCTCCTCTCAGCAGCGCTCGCATTCGCGCCGCCGCTCCGCGCCGCGGACACCGACGCCGCGGCCACCGCGATCAATTCCCTCGGCATCGACCTGTTGAAAAAAACGAACGGGCCTTCCGAAAACACACTGCTCTCGCCGTATTCGGTCCAGAATGCGCTCGCGATGACTTACGCAGGGGCGGCGGGAGAGACGCGCGACGAGATGCGAAAGGTGCTCCATTTCCCGAAGGAGAGCGCTGAGCTGGACAAATCCTTCGCCGCGCTCGACCAGCGTCTGGCCGCCATCGCGGCCCAGAGCAAGAATGTGGTGGACAGGTCAAAGGAGATGGGCGGGCCGGCGGAGCCGATCACGCTTTCCGTGGCCGACCGCCTCTACGCGCAGAAGGGTTACGAGTTCCGTCCCGCCTTTTTCGAAGAGGTGAAGAAATATTACGGCGCGCCTGTCGAGCAGGCCGACTTCACCACCGGGGCGGAAAGCGCGCGCAAGGAGATCAACGGGTGGGCGGCGGACCAAACGCACGATCGCATCCGCGATTTGATCCCCGGGGGCGGGGTGAACGCAAATACTCGCCTGGTGCTGGTCAATGCGATTTACCTCAAGGCAGCGTGGGAGTATGAATTCCAAAAATTCGTCACGCAGCCCGCGCCCTTCCACGTCAAGGGGGGCGACCCGGAGCAAGTCCCGACGATGAGCGCCATGAAGCAATACGGCTACGCAAAGGGCGGGGGCTTCACGGTTGTCACACTTCCGTACGTGGGCGGAGACCTTCAATTCGTGGTTCTGCTGCCCGACGAGCCGGACGGCATCGCCGCGCTGGAGGCGAAACTCACGCCGGAGTTGCTCGCCGGCTGCGCGGCGTCAAAGCCGGCGCTGGTCCACCTTTGGATGCCGAAATTCAAAATGGAGCCGCCCACCGTCGACCTCGGCGGGGAATTGGCCGGCATGGGAATGCAGACCGCGTTCGACGAACCGCAAGGCAGCGCGAATTTCGACGCCATGTCGCCGCGCACGCCAACGAACTATCTGTTTATCTCAAAGGTGTTTCACAAAACCTTCATTTCGCTCGATGAGCACGGGACGGAGGCCGCCGCCGCAACCGCCGTGGCGATGGCTGCCGGCGCCGCCCCCCACCGCGAAACTCCGCCGAAACCGGTCGAGGTGCATGTCGATCACCCGTTCGTGTTCGCCATCCAGGACCGCAAAAGCGGCGCGTGCCTTTTCCTCGGGCGCGTGACCGATCCGCGTTGAATGTGACACAAAGTAAATCATGAAAATACGCAATACGGTCTTTGCCTTCGTTCTTTGTGCGATTGCAGCCGGGCCGCGGGTTGCGCAGGGCGGTGCTCCTGCGGGTGAAACGAAGACGGCGACGGGGGTGATCAATGCGCTCGGAATCGAGTTGTTGAAAGGCGCGGGCAAGCCGGATGCCAACGCGGTGCTCTCGCCTTACTCGACGGGGGAGGCGCTCGGGATGGTTTACGCAGGGGCTTCGGGAAAGACGCGCGAGGAGATGCGCGCGGCGTTGCATTTCCCGAAGGACGACGAGGAGTTGAATGCGTCGTTCAGCGCGCTGCGCGTGCATCTCGACGCGGTGTGCAAGGAGACGGCGGCCGCTGCGAAACGCTCTCGCGGCGATGCGCGAAATGTGGCGAAGGAGCCAATCACGCTCGAGACCGTGAACCGCATTTTTGCGCAGCAGGGCTCCGCATTTCGGAAGCCGTTTCTCGATGTGTTAAAGAGCAGCTACGACGCGCCGCTCGGCGAGGTCGACTTCGGGGCGGGCCCGGGGAAGGCGGCGGGCGCGATCAATGATTGGGTCGCCGACCTCACGCAGAAGCGCATCCCGGATTTCATTCCCGCCGATGCGGCTGCGAGCGGGGAGAGCTTGGTCCTGGTGGATGCGATTTATTTCAAAGCGCAATGGCGCCAGGGGTTTTTCGAGAAAAAGACGGCGCCCGCGCCGTTTCACGTGGCTGGCGGGGAAGCGGTCGATGTCCCCACTATGCGGGACAACCATAGGTGGCCGTACGAAAAGCGCAAAGGCTACTCGGCGTTTGCCATCCCGTATGCTGACGGGCAGATGCAGTTCCTGGTGCTTCTGCCGGATGAGCCCGGCGGGCTGGCTGCGCTCGAGCAAAAATTGACCCCGGCACTGCTGGCCGGTTGCGCGAATCTCCCGAAGCGCGACGTAACCATCCATCTGCCAAAATTCAAGATTGAGCCGCCCGTGATGCGTCTCTCGGGGCAATTGAAAACGCTCGGCATAGGAAGCGCTTTCGGCCCGGATGCCAGCTTCAGCCGCATGAGCGCCACCGGCAAACCCAGCATCGGCGAGGTATTCCACAAGGCCTTCATTTCCGTGGATGAGCGCGGCACCGAGGCAGCGGCGTCCACGGCCATTGAATTAATCGCGTATGATCCCGATACACCCGTCGAGGTGAATGTCGATCATCCGTTCCTCTTCGCCGTGCAAGACCTCAAAAGCGGCGTGTGCCTTTTCATTGGGCGCGTGACCGATCCGCGGTGAACACAGCAAATTTTCGGGCACGAAACGGGTTTCTCCCGTCTATTCAAGGGATGCGCTTTATGAAGATTCGATCTTTCGCCCTCCTTCTGTGTTTTACATTCGTTGTCGCGCAGTTGCATGCGGCTGATACCACCACGCCCGCCGCGGAAGCTGTGAATGCCTTTGGCATCGACCTTTTCGCAAAGGCGAAGAAACCGGGTGAAAACACGCTGATTTCGCCCTACTCCATCCAGGTCGCGCTCGCGATGACCTACGCCGGCGCCGCCGGAAAAACGCGCGAGGAGATGCAAAAGACGCTCCATTACATCGACGACGACGCACAGTTGAACGCCGCTTTCGCCTCGCTTGAAAGCGAGATGGAGGCCTTGCACGACGAGTCGGTCAAGGCGCCATCCAGCGCGGAGCCGAATCCGCCGCAGCCAATCACGCTGAACGTCACCGATCGCCTTTTCGGGCAGACCGGCGGGAAGTTCAAGGAACCGTTCCTCGCGGTGGCGAAGGAGAGCTATAAAGCGCCTCTGGAGGAGGTGGATTTCGCAGCCGACCCTGAGGCGGCGCGAAAACACATCAATGCCTGGGTCGATGAAAAGACCGTTAAGCGCATCCCGGATTTGATCCCTCCGCGGGGCATCCCCCCCGACACCGTGCTCGTGCTGGTCAACGCAATTTATCTCAAGGCGTCATGGGAGCACGGATTCGCTGCGAGCAACACCGGGGCAGGGCCATTTTATATCGATGGCGGGGAGGCTGCCGACGTGCCGATGATGAACCAGAGCCAAATGCATGTGGGTTTCGAACAACGTGAAGGTTATTCCGCGCTGGCGATTCCATACATCGGCTCACGGTTGCAATTCCTCGTTTTGCTGCCTGACAAGGCGGACGGGCTTCCGGCGCTCGAAGCGAAATTGACCCCTGAATTGCTGGCCGGCTGCGCGAAACTCACCCCCGATAAGGCGGACATCAGCATGCCGAAATTCAAAATTCACGCGCCGACCATCGACCTGAAGGAACAGCTCGAAGCTTTGGGGATGCCGAGCGCATTCGGCGGCGACGCGAATTTCAGCCGCATGAGCGCGGAGCCGCTTCGCATCTCCCACGTCTTTCACCAAACTTTTCTTTCGCTCGACGAGAACGGTACCGAAGCCGCCGCCGCGACCGCGGTGGTAATGAGCAAGGGAATAGGTGGGGTGTTCCTCAAAATCGATCATCCCTTTCTCTTCGCCATCCAGGATTCCAAAACCGGCGTGTGCCTGTTCCTCGGCCATGTGACCGATCCGCGTTGAATCTTCCCGCGAAACGCAATAGAACCGTATCCTCATGAAAACCTCCCTCCTGCTCATGACTCTCGCCGCATTCGGCGCAGCCCAACTCCCCCATCTCCATGGGGCGGACAACACCGGCGCAGCTTCAACAGCAATCAATTCCCTCGGCATCGATCTGCTCGGCAAGACCGGCCAGCCGGGCGACAACGCGCTGCTCTCGCCTTACTCGATCCAGGAGGCCCTCGCGATGACTTACGCGGGCGCGGCGGGAAAGACGCACGACGAAATGCAAAAGGTGCTCCATTTCCCGAATGACGACGCGGCGCTGAACCAATCCTTCGCAGCGCTCGACAAGGGACTCGCCGCCATCGAAAAAAGCACGGCGCAAATCGCCGATTCATCGAAACGCGGCGGGCCGAAGGAGCCCATCACACTCGCAGTGGCGAACCGCCTTTACGGCCAGCAAGGCTACGATTTCCGCAAGGATTACCTCGAGACTGTGAAGGCGAATTTCGGCGCTCCGCTGGAGCAGCTCGACTTTGAGCACGAAGCGGCGCAAGCCACGAAGACCATCAATACCTGGGTCTCCGGCCAGACCCACGATCGCATCCAGAACCTGATTCCCGATGGCGCGCTGACCAAGGACACCCGCCTCGTGCTGGTGAATGCGATCTATCTCAAGGCGGCGTGGCAGGAGGAATTCGGCGCGGGCGGCACCCAGCCCGCGGCGTTCCACGTGAAGGGCGGCGAGGGCGCGGACGTGCCGACCATGAACCACAAAATGAGATACGGCTATGCGAAGAAGGAGGGCTACACCGCGGTGTCGCTTCCCTACATCGGGTCGGATTTGCAATTCGTGATCCTGCTGCCCGATGACGCAAACGGCCTCCCCGCGTTGGAAGCAAAACTGACCCCGGGGATGCTGGCCGATTGCGCGAAACTCGAGCCCGCCGAAGTGAATCTCTGGCTGCCCAAATTCAAAATGGAGCCGCCGGTGATGGCATTGAGCGAGCAGCTCAAGGCGCTCGGCATGGCGACCGCATTCGACGTCCCGCACGGCAGCGCGAATTTCGACGGCATCGCCCCGCGCAAGCCGGACGATTACCTCTTCATCTCCGAGGTCTTCCACAAAACGTTCCTCTCGCTCGACGAACACGGCACCGAAGCCGCAGCCGCGACCGCCGTGGTGATGATGCGCGCGATGGCGATCATGCAGGAGCCGGAGGCAAAGGAAGTGCACGTCGACCACCCGTTCCTCTTCGCGATCCAGGACCGCAACAGCGGCGCGTGCCTTTTCCTCGGCCGGATGAATGACCCGCGGTGAGAAAGTGAAAAGGCCCCGGCTCAGCCGGATATGAATAAACACCCGGGCGTCCCGTCCATGAGCGGGGGGTTTGAACTTTACTCCCCGGGGAGGGGTTTCATACTGGAGTCCTCCCGGTAAAGAGCGGTTTGATTTGATTTCGATCTATGAATAATTCAGGACGGTTGGTTTGTTTTTGGGCGGTGTGTTTTATTTGCGTGGCGGGCGCAGCGCGTTTTTCCTTAGGTGGCGAGCCTCCCGTTGCGCAGGCTTCGCCGTCCCCCTCGCCGGCTTCGGCGCCGCCTGCACCGGAACCGCTCACAACCCAACCCTCCGCCACCGAGCCTTCGGCCCCAGCGGCGACACCGGCGCCGGAAGCCGCAAAACCCCCGGCCATCGCATTCAACGCGCAGAACAAGGAGGTCGCGAAAAGCATCTACCTGGCTGTAAAACAAATCCAGGACACCGAGTTCGACCCCTCGGCCAACATGACGGCGATTAACAAGATGCAGGACATCGTCGCGCAGACCGATTTCAGCGACGTGCCGCAGATCAAGGATTACGTGAAGGCCTCGCTCACGCTCAACACGCTCCGCTCGCGCGACATTAAAATCCAGCGCTCCGACGCGGGGAAAAACGAGCACGACAAGGACAGCAAGACCGACTCCAAAATCAGCGTGGGGCCGTTTGCGCTGCCGGGAGCCGGCGTTGACCACGAGCGCTCCAACTCGGCGAAGAACGAGCAGGATTCCTCATCGGACGTCTCGATCTCCTCGCAAAACGATCCCGCCGTGCTCGACAAGGCGCGCCAGCAGCAGGCGACCGCCTACGGGTTCCTGCTCGATGCGATGAAGCGCCTCGGGTTCGCGCGCCCGATCGACCCGAAGAACCTCGTCGGCCGCTGGAAATGGCGCTGCACCGCCGACGAGGCGACCTACGAGTTCGATTTCCGCGAGGACGGCACCGTCTACGTGAAACTCGATCCCGACAAACCGGCAAACTGGCCCGGCCGCGTCTTTGCCAACAAGGGCCGCGGGACGTGGAAGCTCGATTACCGCGCCCTCTCGCTGAAGCTGAGCGACCAGAACCTCGCGGGCTTCCTGAAGCAGCGCTCGCTCATTTTTTTCGCGAACAAGGAAATCGTGAACCTCGACGACGAGAAGATGGTGATCGCCACCGACGAGGACAACGAACTGAAACGGATCGATCCGAAAAAATGACCCGGGCGCCCACCGTTGCGTTGTGCATATCCCTGGCCCTCTGCTCCGCGGGCTGCGGGACAACGAAGCCGCAC
>DASZPK010000622.1:0-5290 GCA_035550335.1 Chthoniobacteraceae bacterium
CGCCGCATGGCAGCACGAGTATCTCGACGGCAGCCGCGCGATCGGCGCGTCGTTTGAATCGCCTGGGATGACACCGTTTGCGGTGCAAACCGGCTCGCCGAAGCGCGATGCCGCGGTGACGGGGGTGGGCGTGAACGCGACATTCCACGACCGTCTCACATTGTTTCTCGACTACGACTTGGAAATCTGGAGCGCGAGCACCTTCGACCAGACTGTCAACGGCGGCGCGCGCATCAGTTTCTAGCGGAAACAGAAGAAGAATTTAACAGGAGCCCTCCGGGCCTTGAGCTTGTCGAAACGATTCCTGGTAAATCGTTTTTCAGGAGTTTTTCACGCTGCTGCAAGGCCGGTGCAAAAGATTTTTGCCAGAATGTAAAAAGAGTTTACGATAGTGGCCGCCGTTTTGATGTATGCCCGACCGCGCCTCCAGCCTTGATCACGCGAAAAATCCCGGCGCACTGGACTTGCGGAATATTTCCGAAATGGCGCTCTCGCATATCGCCGATTTCGTCTATGTGTTCGACCGCGAGGGGCGGTTTGTCTATGCGAACAAGGCGCTGCTCGATCTCTGGGGGCTGACGCTGGAGCAGGCGGCGGGCAGGAACTTTTTCGACCTCCAATACCCGCATGAACTTGCCATGCGCCTGCAAGCCCAGATCCAGCAGGTGATCAAGACGGGGCGGCAGGTCAAGGACGAGACCCCCTACACCAGCCCCACGGGGAGGGAGGGCTATTACGAGTACATTTTCAACCCGTATTTCGCGGCGGATGGCTCCGTGGCGGCGGTCGTCGGTTCCACGCACATCATGACCGAGCGCAAACGCTCCGAGGACGCCGCGCGCCGCCTCGCCGCGATCGTGGAATCCTCGCAGGATGCGATCGTGAGCAAGACGCTCGAGGGCATCATCACGAGCTGGAACCAGGGGGCGGCGGCGCTTTTCGGTTACAGCGAGGAGGAGGCGGTCGGGAAACCGATTTCCGTGCTGATCCCGCAGGAGCTCTACGACAAGGAGGAACCGGAGATCATTGACCACATCCGCCACGGCAGGCGCGTTGAGCATTTCGAAACGGTGCGCCTGCGCAAGGACGGCTCGCACGTGAATGTCTCGCTCACGATATCACCCATCCGGGATGAGGAGGGCCGCGTCGTGGGCGCCTCGAAAATCGCGCGCGATATCACCGAGCGCAAGCTGGCGGAGGAGAAACTCGGGCGCGCCAGGCAACAGGCCGATGACGCCGCGGCAGCGGCGGCGGATGCCGCCGAACGGTTCCGCCTCGTGGCCGAGGTGACATCGCTGCAAATCTGGACCGCCTCGTCCGAAGGCACGCTGGAATGGGCAAACCAGGAGTGCGCGAATTATTTCCAGACCGACCTCGAAACGCAGGTGCTCGGCAGCGCATGGGCGCAGTTCGTCCACCCCGATGACCTTTCCGTCACGCTCGACCGGTGGCGCGTCTCGCTCGGCTCGGGGGCGCGGTATGAGACCGAGTTTCGCCTCAAGCGGCACGATGGCGTCTACCGCTGGTTCCTCGTGCGCGCGGAGGCGATGCGCGGCCCCGCAGGGGAAATCACCCGCTGGTTCGGCACGAACACGGACATCGACGCACTCAAGAACGCCCAGAACGAAGCCGAGCGCTCCAGCCGGGCGAAGGACGCCTTCCTTGCCACGCTCTCCCACGAACTCCGCACACCGCTCACGCCCGTGCTCATGGCGGCCGCGTCGATGCGCGAGGACGAGCGGATTCCCCGCGACGCCCGCGAGCAGCTCGGCATGATGGAGCGCAACATCGCCCTCGAGGCGCGCCTCATCGACGACATGCTCGACCTCACCCGCATTTCTCGCGGGCAGATCCACATGCGCCCGAAGGCGTGCGACGCGCACACGCTCATCCGCCTCGCGCTCGAAATGGTGCAGGACGACGCGCGCGGGAAAGGGATCCGCATCGAGCAGCATTTCGCCGCGAGGCACCACGGCCTCGTGATCGACCCGGCGCGCTTCCAGCAGGTCATCTGGAACCTGCTCCGCAATGCCGTCAAATTCACTCCCGCTGGCGGCACCATCACCATCCTCACGCGAAACCAGCCGAGCGCGGAGGGAGCGCCGTCGCTGCGCGTGGAGGTGGTTGATTCGGGCATCGGCATCGATCCCGCCAAGCTCGACAAAATCTTCCTCCCGTTCGACCAGGGAAGCCTCGCGGGCGATCACCGTTATGGCGGCCTTGGGCTCGGCCTCGCGATCGCCCGCGCCATCGTGGACCTGCACGGCGGCGCCATCACCGCGCAAAGCGGCGGCACCGGCCGCGGCTCAACATTCATCGTCGACCTTCCCGGCGCCACCGCATTCACGGGTGAAAGCGCCGATCCCGCGGAGAAAGCCCGGGCAGGCGCGCCGGCGGAGGAGCAGCCGGAGGAAGCGGTCTCGCTCCGATTGCTGCTCGTGGAGGACCACGAATCGACGCTGCGCGTCCTCTCGCGGCTGCTCACCCGCGCGGGCCACCGTGTGGTTGCCGCCGGCTCCATCGCCGATGCGAGGAGGGCGGCTTCCATCCAGCCTTTCGATCTCGTGATTTCCGACCTCGGCCTGCCCGACGGCACCGGCTTGGAACTCATGGAAGCCCTGCGCAAGACCCACGGCCTCGGCGGGATCGCGCTGAGCGGTTACGGCATGGAGGCGGACATCGAGCGCTCGCGCGAGGCCGGCTTCATCGCGCACCTCACCAAGCCGGTCGATTTTCAGCAATTGAAGGGGATGCTCGAGGAGGTCGCCAAGGACGTCGGGCTTCACGCCACGGGCCACCCATGGGCCAAATCCTGAACGGACTGTTTCCCCTTTGAGAAAGCGCCGGTGTGTTCTAGGATGGTTGCGCGCGATGGATCGCGGCAAAAAACCATGAAACCATTCATCACAGCCGCCTTGCTCCTGTCCGCTGTTTTCACGCACGCGTTTGCGCAGGAGGAGGCAGTCCATGTCCAATTCATCGACAACGCAACCGGGAAAGTTTTCGGCACGGCCGACATGCCGGCGTCCACTATGCCGGCCAAATTTGATGTTGGTACAGCGTTAAACATCAAGGGCGTGATATGGAAGGTCGTCTCCTCCGACCCCGCCACCAGGGAGGATTTCGCCAAAACGGGGAAACTCACCCTCGTGGTTTCCAAGCCTGAGGAAACGTCTCCCGCCAAGCCCGTGCTGCCCACTTTTGCAAAGCCGACGCTTTCGGGGCACATTCTGCGCGCGACGGGCGACACCCCGCCGGGGCCCGGCATCTTTTCCATCCGCGAGGCGGACTGGCGGCAGGTGGAATTTGTCTCCACGACATTCGCGAAGGAAATCGGCGACGAGATGAACCACATCCACGCGGTCCGCGCCGGCATGAATAAAAATGGGACCTTCGACGACATTTATTCCCGCTCGGGCATCCCCGTGCCGGTGCATGATCTCACGCTCAAAAACATGCAGGAACTCCTGCCCGTCCTGAAAAAATTCCAGGCGGTCGGCTACCAGGGCAGCCCGGGGACCGTGCCTCACAGTTTCGCGTGGGTGGTGGATCCCGGATTCATCCTTTACGGCATGGCCGACGATGATGGCAATGTAAACATGCTCTGCGTCGCCGGCACGCCGTCCAAGGAGCACGTGGCCGCGATCAGCGCCGCCCTTTCGAAACTCACCCAAAAATACGACCTTTATCTCGTGGATTGGTGCAAGGAAACACGCCTCGACGGCGACGTGCCCGGGTTTGAGAAATACTTCGGCGTGCAGTAATAGCGGTCAAAACTCGAACGACATCGGTGTCTCGATCAGGCAAATTTTGAGGAACGACCGCATCCCGCGCCAGCGGATGGGGATCACGAAACACGAGTTCCCCTTGTAGTGCACGAGGCGCTCGGGTTTGCCCTGGATGACGACCGGGACGGAGATCATAAAGCCGGGCCCGAGGTGTTTGCGGGCGTTGCCGGAAAGCGTGTTGGCGACTTCGCCGGCCATGTCGCAGCGCAGCGTGTCGGTCGGCTCGTCCTCGGCGACAAATCCGAGAAGCTGGTCGAGCATTTCCTTCGGCGCGGTGTAATAGACGCAGCCTTGCAGATCGCCCGAGACGCCGATGATCGCCGTGACGTCCGACACATCCGAGCCGCCCTCCTCGAGATACGGGGTCTCCGTCTCGGCTGGCACGGCGGTGATGTGATTGAAATAGTGCATGATCGCCTGGATGAAAATCGGCAGCGTCTCCTGCGTGAGGTTGGTGGCGGGTGCGTTGTTCGCGGTGGTTGTCATGAAAGCATTTCTTCGAGGGCCTGGTTCAATTCCTCGGTGGTGAATGGTTTGCAGATGAATTGCTCGGCCCCTTTTTTCAGCGCCTCGATCGCGGTGGCGTCGTCGGAAAGGGCGGAGACGATCATGATTTTCGTCTCGGGTTTGATCTTGAGCATTTCCTGCAGCGCCTCGATTCCGCCGAGGTTCGGCATTGTGAGGTCGAGCGTGACCACGTCGGGCAGAAATTCCTTGAACTGGTCCACGGCGTTGAGCCCGTCGCCCGACGTGCGGATTTCCTCAAAATCGTTGTTGTGCAGCGAGCGCGCCACGGAGCGGCGCATCACCATGGAGTCATCTACGATCAGCAGTTTCATAACGTGTGATTCATTTTATTCCGAGGGGACGATCAGCCCGATCTCGCAGAATTTTCCGCGCGAGAACGCGATCTGGATTTCCCCGTTGAGTTCCTCCACCACTTCCGCGCGCACGAGGTCGAGCCCCACGCCGCGCCCGCTGTCCTCGGTGGCCGAGTCGGTCGTCGAGAAACCGGGATGGAAAATGAGGGCGTAAAGGTCGTTCTCGGAAAGCTCGGCCTCGGCGGGGATCAATTTTTCGCGCACCGCCTTGGAGCGGATCGCATCAGCGTCGAGGCCGGCGCCATCGTCGCGCACGAGCATGAGCATCCGTTTTTCGCCGGGGAGCCGGCTCAGCGTGATTGTGACGCAGCCGAACGCCGGCTTGCTCGCGCGGCCGCGGTCCGCGGGCGATTCGATGCCGTGCACGACCGCGTTGCGCACGAGTTGCAAAAGCGCATCCTGCAATACGCGGCGCTGGCGCGACGGGAGCTTGTCAAAAAGACCCGAAAGTTTCCACTCGATGCGCGCCTGCTTGCCGGTCCGCGCGGAGACCTTGTTGCAAATCTCCTCGACGGAGCGCACGAGTTCCACCGCCGGCTGTTGCGCGACCGCCGGGCGGGCGATGTTCGCGCCGAGTTGCTCCTCCTGTTTCGGCCCGAAGGATTTCCGGAGGCCGGAGAT
>DASZPK010000623.1:0-4101 GCA_035550335.1 Chthoniobacteraceae bacterium
CGAAGTAACGCCGATGACCGCGGCGCCATCGGAGACCTTTGCGGCGCTCGAATTGCCCGGGGTGCGGCATGCGTTTCTTTGCCGCGTGCCGGGCGTGGACGTGGCGGGTGTCGAACGCGCCGAGGCGCTGCGGCGGCTCGACGAAAGCCACGCCGAAGCGCGCCGGGAACTCGGCTTCGGCGCGATGCCGCCGGCCACCGCGCAACAAGTGCACGGGAATATCGTCGCCATCGCCTCCGATGTGGGCGCGCCTGCCGAAGGGGCTGACGGCCTCGTGACCGCCACGCGCGGTGTCGCGCTGGGGATTTACGTGGCGGATTGCTGCGCGATTTATTTCGTGGATCCGGTGCGGCGAGTGATCGGCCTGGCGCACTCGGGCAAAAAGGGGACGGATCTCGGCATCGCCGCGGTCGCCATCCGCAAAATGGCGGATTCCTTCGGCTCCCGCCCGGCGGACATCATCGCGCAACTCAGCCCATGCATCCGGCCGCCGCATTACGAAATCGATTTCGCCGCGCGCATCGCGGAGCAATGCCGCGAATGTGGCGTGCAACAAGTGTTCGATTGCGGCAGGGACACCGCCGCGGACCTGTCCCGCTATTATTCCTACCGCGCGGAGCATGGTAAAACAGGTCGCATGCTCGCGTTACTTGCGTTAGATTGAAAAGCGAATGAAACGCGAGTTCGATCCGGACACATTGGAAATGATGGACCGGCCCCAGCCGGTTTCCCCGGAGCTGGAGACCGACCTCGAAAACCTCCGCCGGCTGAACCAATACTTCGGCAGCTACGGCCTCCTGCGCCATTTTCTGCGGCTCTGGCTCACCAAGGACCGTGTCTGGAGCATCCTCGATCTCGCCACGGGCTCGGCGGATATCCCGTGCATGATCGCCGATTGGGCGCGCCAGCACGGCATCACCGTGCGCATCGACGCGGTCGATTTCCACGAATCCACGCTTGAAATCGCGCGCCGTCGCGCCGCCGGCTACCCCGAGATCACACTCATCCGCGCGGACGCGCGCGATTATTCCAGCGCGCAGACCTACGACCTCGTCTGCTGCTCGCTCGCCCTGCATCATTTCAGCGAGGACGACGCCGTGAAACTGCTCCGGCAAATGCGCCGCCTCACCCACGACAAGGCGCTCGTGGCCGATCTCGAGCGCACATGGTTCGCATGGGCCACTGTGTGGTTCCTGACCGCCGTCGTCTTCCGCGAACCGATGACGCAATACGACGCGCGACTCTCCGTGAAGCGCGCGTTTTCCTACCGCGAATTCCACGCCCTCGCCTCCGCGGCCGGCTGGGAAAATTTCTCGCACCGCCGCTTCATCCCCGTGCGCCAGGCGGCATGGTTCAGCATCCGCGAATTGCAGCCGGTGGTCGCCTACGCGCTCCCCTCGCCCAATTGCGCGGCGTAAAAATTAACAGCAGAGGCGTTAATTCTGGTGGATTTTTTCCACCTTCAAGATTTGTGTGGTCACGAGGGTAAGATCACCATCCTGCCACGTGAGTTGCTCGCCGGTCGCTTGGAACTGAGTCCCTTTGCCCAGCAGTGATTCCACCCGCGTGCATTCGGCCTCCCATTGCGCATCGGTGGGAAAGGCGGCGCCGGTGCGGTACCATACGATCACCGTGTGATTCGCCACCGCATCGATCACCTGCGCATTGCCGGAGGCATCCGGCATTTTTCCCAGCAACAGTTTGCACGGCCCCGTGACCACGAAGACGATCTTCCGCTTCGTCACAGACACTGATACCAAGTCAAGCACGCCTTCGAACCCCTGCGTTGCTGCTTGATCCTGCGCCGCGGGCGGATCGCCAGGACACGCGCTGGGAATTACGGATGTCACAATGATGGCGACCAATGCCATGGCGCACATGCGCGCTGCAAGTCCAGGGAGGATGGTCGTTCTCATGCGCATTACGCCCAGGTCACTTCGCCCTTCGGCGCGCGCGGGACGATGCCGCGCAGAAATTCCACGCCCTTGCGCAGCCCCTCCTCGGGCGACATGAGGCTGTCCTCGTGCTCCATTGAGAGCGTGCCGTCGTAGCCAGCCAGCCGCAAGGTGCTGACGAAGTCAGTCCAGAAATCGGCGCCATGCCCGTAGCCGACTGTGCGGAAAATCCACGCGCGCCGCTTCTCGTCGGAATACGGCTTCGTGTCGAGATAGCCGTCGTAATCGGCATTCACCGGATACAGCCCCGTATCCTTCGCGTGGACGTGATGGATCGCGCCCTCGAGCTTGCGCACCGCCTTCACGGGATCGATCCCCTGCCAGAAAAAATGGCTCGGGTCGAAATTTGCCCCCAGCACCTCGCCGCCCGTGGCGTCGCGCAATTTTAACATTGTTTCCGGATTGTAAACAAGAAAGCCGGGGTGCGCCTCCAGCGCGATCTTGCGGATGCCATGGTCGCGGGCGAATTTCACCTGCTCCTTCCAATACGGGATCGCCACCTCGTGCCACTGCCAGTCGAGGATTTTGAGGAAATCGGGCGGCCACGGGCAGGTGACCCAGTTCGGGTACTTCGCGCCGGGATGATCGCCCGGGCAGCCGGAAAACGTCGTCACAACCTCCACACCGAGCTTCGCCGCGAGCTTCACGGTCGCTTGAAAAACCTCATGGTGCGCCTTCGCCAGCGACGCGTCGGGATGAAGCGGATTGCCATGGCAGGAGAGCGAACTGATTTCCAATTTCCGCTCCTTCACCGCTGCAAAAAACTCCCCGAGCTTCGCCGGGCTTTCGAGCAGCTCCGCCGGCTTGCAGTGCGCATCCCCCGGATACGCCCCCGTGCCGATCTCGACCGTGTCACAGCCGAGCCCCGCAATATGGTCGAGTGCTTTTTCGAGGGAAACGCCGCTGAGAATTGCGCTGAAGACGCCGACTTTCATGGGAGGAGAATTGAGCCAACTTAGAAAATAACCAGCGTGGCAGCAAGCTTTCCTGAAAGAAACCACTGCTCCCAGCCGTATTCCTACTATGAAAATTTCATCGGAGCCCGGACTCGGGTCAGCTAGGGTCGCCTTTATGAAACATGGGTTGGCCGCCGCTTTGTTTATCGTTTTTATAAACATCACCCTCGCCGATGACGCGGCTCTCAACCAGGGACACGACGGTCCCGAACCCATGAATGTGAAGGCCGGCGAGGAAAGCCCGGTGCGCATGGTTTCCGAGGAATTGGAATTTCATTTCACCCGGGCCAGGACCGCCGTGGTGGCGCGTTTCCATTTCTTGAACCCGACTGCCAGGACCGTCCACCAAGCCATCGGTTTCCCCGATGAGGCGCTCGCCTCCGAACGCGCCAATACCGAGGATCCCGACAACGAAGTGGGGCCCATCGAGAACTTGAAAAGTTTCGTCGATGGCAGGGAGAGAGCATCGAAAGTCCAGTTCGGTTATGTAAAATGGGCGAAGGACGGCAGCGTCTGGTTGCCATCGAACAAAAAGGACAAAAGCGGTTTTTTGATGGCGTGGCACACGCTCGCGGTGGATTTTCCGCCGGGCAAGGAAATCGTGGTGGAGCGGCATTACGATGCGCCGAACGGGTCGGCTGTGTATGGCATCATTCTTTTTGAATATGTCGTCCACACCGGCAGTTCATGGAAAGGTAACATTGGGAAATTGCACGCCACGGTCTTCCTGGAAGACGGGCTCACCGTGAATAATCTGAACTGGACCCCGAAGACGGACCCGAACGAAGCCACCGTCTGGCCAAAGCGCCGCGCATGGAAAGCCCTTTCGCCGGCAAAAATGGTGCTGGAATGGGACGACTTCAAGCCCTCCGGGGAAAAAGGCCGGCAATATCTCCTCATCGCCGTGCACGAAAAGCCATCCGCGCCGGCAAAGTAAATGCCCGATGAAACAAACCCCCGCTCTCTTTCGTATTTCCATACATGAAAAAATTAAGACAGACGCCAACCCGCCGGTGCGATACCCTCGCGACCATGAAACGCTTGTTTATCGGCGGCCTGTTTCTCCTGCTGGTGAACCTGGCGCGTGCCGATGATTCCACGCTCAATGCCGGGGCAGAAGGACCCGCGCCTCTCAACGTGAAAGCCGGGGAGCAAAGCAAGGTCAGGATGGTCTCAGAGCAACTGGAATT
>DASZPK010000624.1:0-1548 GCA_035550335.1 Chthoniobacteraceae bacterium
CGGAGGGGTATCGATACGTCACAAAAAACTCCTGAATCGGGTGAATCATCGGGGTTAACAATCCGCCCACAAATCCAGCGAAGAGTAATTTGATCATGCTTGAAGGGATTGGATCTGGTTTTGGTGGCATACGTTTTTCTATGTTAGCGTGCGTGCAGCCTTATAGCCCACGGGCAGCAATAACTCCATAGGTGGAAACACCTAATTGAGTGGGGAAAAACCACTCAGCGCGTCAGTTCGGCAAAGACTGTTCCTTGACAATTTTCACCGTTTGATGGGATATCGTGAAAGTTGCCATGAAACCCCTCCCCCTCGGCGCATTGGCGTTGCTTGCCGGCAGCATCACCGCGCTTTGCCAGAACCCGGAGACGGTGCAATTCACCGTCGACGCGTCCAAGCCCGGCAAACCGATCTCGCGTTACATCTACGGCGCGAACCTCAGCCTCGAAGCGCCTTACACGAATCTCACGCTCACCCGTGCGGGCGGCAACCGCTGGACCGCCTACAATTGGACCAACAACGCCTCCAACGCCGGCAGCGACTGGCATTACCAAAACGACGCCCTGCTCGGCCGCGACGACACGCCCGGCGGCGCGCTCGCGCCCGCGATCAAGAGCGCGGGTGACCATGGAGCGGGGATCGTCCTCACCGTGCCGATGGCCGGTTACGTCTCGGCGGACAAAAAGGGCGACGGCGACGTGCGCAAAAGCGGCGCGGATTATTTGCAGACGCGTTTCCGGAAATCGCTCCCGCGCAAAGGCGCGCCCTTCACGCTCACCCCCTCGCCCACGAGCGAGGTGGTTTACCAGGATGAATTCGTGAACTGGGTCCTCGCCCGTTACCCCTACGGCGTGAAGGACGCCGCGCGCCCCATCTTTTTCGACCTCGATAACGAGCCCGACCTCTGGGCTTCCACGCACGCCGAAATCCACCCGGCGAACCCGACCTACGACGAAATGGTGCAGCGCACGATTGATTACTCGCGCGCGATCAAGGACGTCGCGCCCGCCGCGCTCATCTTCGGCCCGGTGAACTACGGCTGGCAGGGCTACGTCCGCCTGCAAAACGCCCCCGATGCAAACAACCGTGACTTCCAGGAATTTTACCTGCGACAAATGGCGGCGGCGGAAAAACAATACGGCAAGCGCCTGCTCGATGTGCTCGACGTCCATTGGTATCCCGAGGCGCAGGGCGGCGGCAAACGCATCGTCGGCGAAGATACAAACCCCGACGTGGTCGCCGCGCGCGTGCAGGCGCCGCGCTCGCTCTGGGACGCCGCCTACAAGGAAAAAAGCTGGATCACCAACGCCATCAACGCCCCCATCAACCTCCTGCCGCGCCTGCAACACAAGATCGACCAGTTCTATCCCGGCACCAAGCTCGCCTTCACCGAGTACAACTACGGCGGCGGCAGCCATATCTCCGGCGCAATCGCCGAGGCCGACGTGCTCGGCATCTTCGGGCGCGACGGCGTCTTCGCCGCCTGCCAATGGCCCATGGCCGGCAAGCAGCCCTACGTCGCCGCCGCATTCGCCATGTACCGCAACT
>DASZPK010000625.1:0-5581 GCA_035550335.1 Chthoniobacteraceae bacterium
GCGAGCATCTCCACCAGCAGCCGCACCACGCACGACGGCGTGTAAAACTGCCCCCCATTCTTTCCCTCCGCGCTCGCAAACTGCGTGAGAAAATATTCGTAAACCCGCCCCAAAATGTCCTTCGCCCGGTCCTCCTTGCTCCCGAGCCCGATCGTCCCGATCAAATCAATCAATTCCCCCAGCCGGTGCTTGTCCAGCGCCGGGCGCGCATACTCCTTCGGCAGCACCCCCTTCAATCGCTTGTTGTCCCGCTCAATCGCCACCATCGCCGCGTCGATAATCTTTCCGATCTCCGCCTGCTTCGCGCTGTTCTGGATATACTTCCACCGCGCCGCCGGAGGCACCCAAAACACGCTTTCCGCCCGGTATTCCTCCGGGTCCTCCGGGTTCGCCCCCTCGTAATTCCCTTTCCCTTCAACCAGCTTCGCGTGCATTTCCTCGAACGAATCCGAAATGTATTTCAGAAAAATCAGCCCAAGCACCACATGCTTGTATTCCGCCGCGTCCATATTGTTCCGCAGCTTGTCCGCCGCGAGCCAAAGCTTCGCCTCAAACCCGAGATTCGCCGACGAGCCATTACCCTTCTTCTCCGAACGCGTTCTGTTTGCCATGGGGACATAAAGCATATCCGCCCGGCAATCCCCCGCAAAGCTCAAACTTGTAAAACAACCTGCCCGCCTTCCGCCCTCCGCTTTCCGCCCTCCGCCCTGAAACCTGAAACCTTAAACCTGAAACCAGTAACCCGAAGTCCGCCTTGCGAATCCCCGCCGCATCGCCGATTCTATTTCGCATTGAAAGCATCGTTCCGCGTCCAGACGCTGACCCCGCGTTTCGTTTTCCGCATCAACAACGCGCGCATGGAAACGACCCGCAGCGTCTTCTCCCGCCTCGAGGATGGCGTCGGCCGCATCGGCCACGGCGAAGGCGCGCCGAGCAAATTCTTCGGCGAGCACGCCGACGAAGTCCTCGCAAAACTCCAGGGCGCCGCAACATGGCTCGCCGGACTCGACAGCGTCGATGTCCACTCCCCCGCCTGCATCGGCCGCGCATGGGACAGCGCCTGGAATTTCCTCAAGCCCTTCCGCGCCGCCCAGGCCGCCATCGACCTCGCCCTCTGGGACCTCGCCGCAAAACGCGCCGAAACGAGCGTCACCGAACTCGCCCTCGGCCAAAAACCGCGCCCCGTAAAATCCTTCGCCACCATCGGCCTCTCCGATGCCGACGAATTGAAAGCGAAAGTCACCGAGCTACGCGGCTTCCCTCTCATCAAGGTGAAAATGGACCACGGCGTCGATCTCGAAGCCCTCCGCTACATCCGGGACGAAACCGGCGCCTCCATCGCCATCGACGCCAACCGCGCATGGACCCCCGCCGATCTCCCCGCCCTCTCCGAAAAACTCGCCGCCCTCGGCGTCCTCTTCATCGAGCAGCCGCTTCCCGTCGAGGACGACGGACGCATGGAAATTCTCCTCCCCCGCTCCGCCCTCCCCGTCTTCGCCGACGAAAGCTGCGCCACGCCCGGACAACTCGAGCGCATGCCAGGCCGCTTTTCCGGCTTCAACATCAAGCTCTCCAAATGCGGCGGCCTCACCCCCGCCCTCAAAATGCTCCGCCGCGGCCGCGAGCTCGGCCTCAAGGTAATGGTCGGCTGCCGTCTCGAAAGCAGCCTCAGCATCGCCGCCGGCGCCGTCATCGCCCAGCAAGCCGATTACGCCGATCTCGATGGCGCGTGGCTCCTCGGCGACGACCCCTTCACCGGCCTCCCCCTCCGCAACGGCGTCCTCACCCTCCCCGACCTCCCCGGCTTCGGCGTCCATCCGGTTCCTTGACCTGTCGTTCACCGGATTGACATCGCGCAATATTTTTCCCACTGTCGCCGCCCACCAGAGATGCCCCGCCCCAGACCCTACCGAAAATACCGCCGCGGCGCAGTAACCACGGGCCGGATCCAATTAATCGCCCTCTACATCTTCCTCGAGACGCTCGACGTCGTGCTCTATTTCAACAGCCCCACCATGCTCTTGTCCCGCATGACCGCCGTCGCCATCATCAACACCCTTTGGGCAACCGTCTGCGTCATCGGCATCTGGAACCGCCAGAACGTCGCACGCTATTTCCTGTTCGTGCGCCTCCTCCTCTCCGCGGCCGCGAACGGCATCCTCGAACTCAGCTACACCGAATACCTCTCCCCGAACGCGGACAAAACCCGCGTCTTCATCGCCGTCGGCATCACCGTCAGCCACCTCGCCGCCGCCATTTTCCTCATCGCATCCGACGCCATCCGCAAGCTCACCAAGCCCGAGTATTACCTCGAGTGGCGCTGACCGCCCCCCCCCGTCTTACTTTTTCCCGCCGCGCGCCTTTGACGCCTTCGCCTCCGCCTTGCGCTGCTGCTTCGTCTCAAATTTCTTCCACGACTCCGCCCGCGCATCCGATTGCTCGCCCACCACCAACTGCAGCAAATGCAGCGACCGCCCCCCCAACTCAAAATCATCCCCCGCCGCATAAGTCTCCGGCTTCCCGAGAAACCCGCTCTCGTCCTCCGTATCGAGAATCAGCTCCCACCGCACATCCTCCTTCCCCGGCAGCACGAAATTCACCGGGTCATGGAACGCATTGCACAGCAGCAAAAACGTATCGTCCCGGATCGGCTCCCCATGCTCATTGAGCACATCGATCGTGTCCCCGCTCAGCAGCATCCCCAGCGTCCGCACGAAACTCGTCGTCCACTCATCGTCATTCATCTCCGTCCCGCCCGGGTTGAACCACATCACATCCTTCACCTCCGATCCGCGAATCTTCCTCCCCTGGAAAAACTTCGGCCGCCGGAAAATCGGATGCTCCTTCCGGAAATGAATCAGCCGCGACGTAAACTCGCAAAGCCTCTTCGCATGCTCATCCAAACCCCAATGCATCCAGGTCAGCTCCGAATCCTGGCAGTACGCGTTGTTGTTCCCTTTTTGAGTGCGGCAGCTCTCATCGCCGTGGCAAAGCATCGGCACCCCCTGCGAGAGGAATAGCGTCGCGAGGAAATTCCGCTGCTGCCGCCGGCGCAGCGTATTGACCTTCTCGTCGTCCGTCGGCCCCTCCACGCCGCAATTCCACGAGCGGTTGTGCGACTCCCCGTCCCGGTTCTCCTCGCCGTTCAGTTCGTTATGCTTTTCGTTGTAGCTAACGAGGTCCAACAACGTAAAACCATCATGCGCGATGATGAAGTTGATGCTCGCGTAGGGCCGCTTCCCGTTCCACTGGTAATGCTCGGGGCTGCCGGTGAGGCGGTAGGCCATCTCGCCGATCTGCCCCTCGTCGCCCTTCCAGAAGCTGCGCACGGCGTCGCGGTATTTGCCGTTCCACTCGGCCCAGAGGACGGGGAAATTGCCGACCTGATACCCCCCCTCGCCCACGTCCCACGGCTCGGCGATGAGCTTCACCTGCGAGAGGACCGGGTCCTGGTGGATCACGTCGAAGAACGCGGAGAGCTTGCTCACCGAATGCAGCTCGCGCGCGAGCGTGGAGGCGAGGTCGAACCGAAACCCATCGACATGCATCTCGGTGACCCAATATCTCAACGAGTCCATAATCAACTGGAGCACGCGCGGGTGCATGACGTTCAGCGTGTTGCCGGTGCCTGTATAATCGTTGTAAAACCGCGGGTTGTCGGCGTTGAGGCGGTAGTAGCTCTGGTTGTCGATCCCCTTGAAGCAGAGGAGCGGGCCGAGGTGGTTCCCTTCCGCCGTGTGGTTGTAAACGACGTCGAGGATCACCTCGATGCCGGCGGCGTGCAGGTTTTTCACCATCTGCTTGAACTCCGCCACCTGGCCGCCGCTCGCCCCGCTGGAGCTGAAGCGCGGGTCGGGGGCGAAGTAGCCGATGGTGTTGTAGCCCCAGTAGTTCGAGAGGCCGTGGTCGTTCAGGTGCTTGTCGTCCACGCACTGGTGCACGGGTAGGAGTTCCACGGCGGTGATGCCGAGCTTTTTGAAATAGTCGATCGCGAATTCGCTGCCGAGACCCTTGTAGGTGCCGCGGATCTCCTCGGGAATGCCGGGGCAGAGCTTCGAGAAGCCTTTCACGTGCACCTCGTAGATGCTCGAGGAATGCAGCGGCGTGGCGGGCGGCGCGTCGTTGCCCCAGTCGAATGCCGGGTCGATCACCGCGCATTTCGGGATGCCCCAGGCGTCGTCGCGATAGTCGCACGTGAGGTCTTCATTGGGGCTGCCGATGGTGTAGGGATACATCTCATCGCTCCAATTCACACTGCCCGCGATGGCCTTGGCGTAGGGATCGATGAGGAGCTTGGCGGAATTGAACCGCTCGCCTTTCTCCGGCTCGTACGGGCCGTAAACGCGGTAGCCGTAGAGCTGCCCCGGGCGCGCCTCGGGAAGGAAGACGTGCCAGACGTTGTCGGTCTGCTCCGTCAGGCGGACGCGGATCTGCTCCTGCGCGGCATCGGCGTGGTCGAAGAGGCAGAGATCGACGCCGGTCGCGTGCTCGGAGTAGAGGGCGAAATTGACGCCCTTGCCGGTCCATGTCGCGCCGAGTGGATAAGGTTTTCCCAACCAGACTTTAAGAGGATTCATGTTTTCTGCCTTTGTAATCTCGCGTCGACATCATTTTGGCGGCATCGAAATGCGTCGTCGGAACGAACCGATGCTGGATGCTTGATACCGGATGCTGGATAAAGGCAGGGGTGCCGCAATGAACATCCAGCATCTAGAATCCAGTATCCAGCATCAGCGCGCTCGCGCTCACAGTTTGCTCAGGACTTTGAGGGCTTTTTTGGTGTCGCTGGGGCGGAGGATGAGGAGGCCTTTGGTGGAGTTGGGGCTGGTGGCGAGGTAGGCGTATTCGATGTTCACTTTCGCGGCGGCGAGGAGATGGGCGATGCGGCCGAGGGAACCGGGCTTGTTGCTGTTCTCGATCATGAGGACGTCGTTCTCGACGACGAGGACGCCGCGCTCGCCGAGGAGCATGAGCGCCTTGTTCGTGTCGCTCACGACCATGCGGACGACGGAATGGTCCACGGTATCGGAAATGGTGAGGGCGTAGATGTTGATTTTTGCCTTGGCGAGTTCGTCGCACACGGCGCCGAGGGTGCCGGGTTTGTTTTCCAGGAAGAGAGCGAGTTGTTTTACGATGTCCATGGGTGGACATTTTAGACGGGGCGGGAGGCGGTTGGCAAATGCTAATCTGGAAAGCCTTTCAATTTTGCAAATTTTGGAGCATTATTTGTAGAGGTAAATTATTCGATGCAAAACGATGCTTATTGTCGTTGAAGGTTGTGTAGGGGCAGGCAAATCAACAATTGCCAAAGGCCTGGCCGAGTTGCGCGGCAGCGAGGCGCTTTTCGAAGACTTTGAAAGCAATCCGTTTCTGCCGTCATTTTACGAGGATTCCGTTGCGCATGCGATGGAAACGGAATTCACCTTCCTTTTGTTGCATCACCACCAGTTGAAGAAAAACGTCGAAAAAATCCAAAACAAGGAATTGGTCGCTGACTTTTTTATTGGAAAGGATCTTCTTTATGCGAATCTGAATCTCACGGAATATCGATCAAGAGGAATTTTCACCGAGCTCTACGAGC
>DASZPK010000626.1:0-4201 GCA_035550335.1 Chthoniobacteraceae bacterium
ATCGTCCCCAGTCCATTCACGGGCGGGGCTGGCACGGTCATCACGAACGCCTCCTGGATGCCACCCCGCTTTTGATTGAGTGCCTTAACTATCGCCATGCCGCTCAGGTCAGGCGTCTTGCGTTCCTCGAAGGGTTTGAGCGTGAAAAAGACGATGCCGGAATTCGGCGCGACGCTGAACCCGCTGATGCTCAACCCGGGAAACGCGACCGCCGATTCCACGCCGGGCTGCTTGAGCCCGATGTCGGTCATGTGGCGGATCACCGCCTCGGTGCGGCTGAGCGACGCGCCGTCGGGCAATTGCGCGAACGCGATCAGGTATTGCTTGTCCTGGATCGGCACGAACCCGGTGGGGACCTTGTTGAACGCGAACCCGGTGAGGCCCACGAGTCCCGCGTAAAGAAGCAGGGCGATTGCGCTAAACCGGATCACGCGTCGCACGCCGCCGGAATATTTATGCCCAGCCCACGCGAAAACGCGGTTAAACGGCCGAAAGAACCAGCCGAACGCAAAATCCATGGAGCGCGAGATGAAATCCTTGGGCGCGTGGTGGTCCTTCAACAACAACGCGCTGAGCGCGGGCGAAAGCGTGAGCGAATTAAACGCCGAGATTACCGTTGAGATGGCGATGGTGATTGCGAATTGCTTGTAAAACTGCCCCGTGAGCCCGCTGATGAACGCCGTCGGGACGAACACCGCGCAGAGCACGAGCGCCGTCGCAATGATCGGGCCTGTGACCTCGCTCATGGCAATGCGCGTTGCCTCGGCAGGTGGGTGCCCGAGCGCGATGTTGCGCTCCACGTTTTCGACCACCACGATGGCGTCGTCCACGACGATGCCGATGGCCAGCACGAGCCCGAAAAGCGAAAGTGCGTTGATGCTGAATCCCAGCGCGAGCATGATCGCGAAGGTTCCCACGAGCGACACGGGCACCGCCGCGAGCGGGATGATCGAGGCGCGCCACGTTTGCAGGAAGAGGATCACCACAAGCACGACGAGCACCAGCGCCTCGACAAGCGTGTGAACGACCGCCTCGATGGAATGGCGCACGAAGATCGTCGGGTCATAGACCACCGAGTAATCGAGCCCGTCCGGGAAATTTTTCTTCAGTTCCTCCATCTTCGCGCGCACGTCCTTCGAGAGCTGGATGGCGTTCGCGCCGGGGAGCTGGAAAATCGGGATGGCGACCGCTGTCTTGTTGTCGAGCAGCGAGCGGAGCGAATAGGAGTCGGCGCCGAGCTCGATGCGCGCGATGTCCTTGAGGAGCGTTTTCTGCCCGTTATCACCTGTTTTAACAACGATGTTGCCGAATTCCTCCTCGTCCACGAGACGCCCCTTGGCGTTGATCTGCACATCGAGCGCGACCGGCTTGTCATCCGGGCGCTGGCCCACGCCGCCGGCGGCAACCTGCACATTCTGCTCGCGGATGGCGGCGACTACGTCACTCGCCGTAAGGCCGCGCGACGCGACCTTGTCGGGGTCGAGCCAGATGCGCATCGCATAATCGCCCGAGCCGAAAAGTTGCACCGAGCCCGCACCCGGGATGCGCGCGAGCACGTCCTTCACCTGGAGGTTCGCGTAGTTGCGCAGGTAAATCTCGTCGTAGCGCCCGGTGGGCGAGGTGAGGTGGACGACCATCGTGAGGTCGGGCGACTGCTTCGTGGTGGTGATGCCAAGCGCGCGGACTTCGTCGGGCAGTTTTGATTCGGCCTGCGCGACGCGGTTCTGCACCTGCACTTGCGCCTTGTCGACATCGGTCCCGAGCTTGAAGGTGATCGTGAGGCTCATCACGCCATCGCTCGTGGATTGCGAAAACATATAGAGCATGTTTTCCACGCCGTTGATCGATTGCTCGAGCGGCGCGGCCACGGTCTCGGAAATCGTCTTCGGGTTCGCGCCGGGATAGGTCGCCGTCACCACGATTGTCGGCGGCACGACCTCCGGGTATTCGCTGATGGGGAGCTGCAACATCGACATCAATCCCAGCAGGAAAATAATGATCGACAGCACTGCCGCAAAAACCGGGCGCTTGATGAAGAAAAAGGCGATGTTCATGGTGAATCCCTTCGCGTGTTGTTCCCGAATTTAGCGTTGCGCGGTCTGGGTTTGCGTCCGGGCTGTGTCGGCTACCTGCTCCTCCGGCGAAACCTTCCCGCCGGGATGCGCGCGTTGGATGCCGTTCACCACGATCAGCTCGCCCGCCTTGAGTCCGTCGCGCACGATGCGTTTGCCGTCGATCTCGGGGCCAAGGATGACCTTGCGGTATTGCACCGTGTTGTCCTTGTCCACGGTGAGCACGAACTTCTGCGCCTGGTCGGTGCCGATGGAGGCTTCATCCACGAGCACCGCCTCGTGCTTCGCGCTCATCGGGATGCGGATGTGCGCGAAGAGGCCGGGCACGATAAGACCGTCGGGGTTCTGGAACACCGCGCGCAGAAGGATGGTGCCGGTGTTCGGGTCCAAACGGTTGTCAAACGACTCGATGTGCCCCTTGTGCGGGAAGCCCTCTTCGTTCGCGAGTTGCAGCTCGACCGGGATGGTGGCGTCGCCTGCGTCCTTGCGCTGGGCGGCGAGGGCGTTGAATTGCAGCAGCGAGTTCTCATCCACGTCCGCGTAAACGTAAACGGGATCGACCGAGACCAGCGTGGTGAGCAGGGTGGAATAACCGGCTACACCGCTCACATAATTGCCCGTCGTGAGCAGCGCGCGGCTCATGCGGCCATCCACCGGGGCGCGGACCTGCGTGTAATCGAGGTCGAGCTTGGCGGACTCCATCAACGCCTTCGCGGAGAGCATCGCGGCCTGGTCGGCCTTGAGCTGCGTGTCGGCGTCGTCGGCGGTTTCATTCGAGACGGTTTTGCTGGCGAGCAGGCGGGCATTGCGGTCGGCGTTGCGCTTTGAATTCTCCACGCGCGCCTGCGCCTGCTCATAATCCGCCGAGCGGCGGTCAAACTCCGCCTGGTACCACTGCGGGTCGATGACGAAAAGGACGTCGCCTTTTTTCACGAGCTGGCCTGCTTGGAAGCAGACCTGCGTGATGTGGCCCGAGACGCGCGGACGTATCTCGACTGATTCCACGGCGTCGGTGCGCCCGGTGAAATCGCTCCACTCCGTGATCTCCTTTTGCTCCACGGGCGCAACGGTCACCGCGGGTGGTGGCGGGGCCGCTTGCTGCTCTTGTGCGTTGCCCCGGCCGCATCCGCCCAGCAGCAGGAGCGGCGTGGCGAGGATGGCGGACAGCGCGATTCGGTACAGAACGATGGCTTTGTTGAATTTCATGGTGGTGCTCTTGTTAAACGATGTTTCCCAGTTTACCCCTGTTGCATTACGCGGCGCACGCGAGGCACGCATCGAGGGCGTCCCGGGCTGCGGCGCCCGCGGGCTGCGTGGCGACCAGTCGTGAGATGCCCTCATCCGCCAATTCCGGCAGGAACAAATGCGGGAATTGGGTGTCCCACGCGGCTACCTCGGCGGCATGGAGGACCTCGCCGATCTGGCCGGTTTTTTCCGGCAGGCAGCGCTCGTAACGGGTCTGGAGCCTGGCTTTCAGGTTTTCAACGGCGACTACGACTTTTGATGAGTATGTCATATCAATTCCTCCATTTCTATATTTGACTGTACGTCTACCATTTCTGCAAAAAAAGAGAAGTTCATGCGTGGGCGAGGGTTTTTTTTGCCCCTAAAATATCGAGCGCTGGCACGTATACATTGCGCAGCACTTCCACATCGTTTTCGATCCGCGCCTGGGCAAGCGCACCCTGCACAAAAACAAAGAGCGCCTTTGCCTTGGCGGCCGCGTCGGGGGCATCGATCAACCCCTGCGCGTGCGCGTCGCGGATCGCCGATTCGAAATACGTGAGCTTGCGGTCCAGGAGCTCCTGGATCTTATGCAGCAACGCCGTATCCTGCGTGCAAACCTCGGAACCGAGCGAGGAAAGGGGACATCCCAGCACCGAGCCGCATTTCTTCTGTAATTCGGCCATTTTACGGTAATTGAAATCGAAATAGTGCTTGAACCGTTCCAAAGGCGGCACCGTGGGCGAAAACATCGAGTCAAACTCGACGCGGTGTTTGTCCCAATCTGCATCGAGAGCCTCGGCGGCGAGGTCGGATTTCGATTTGAAGAAGTAGTAAAAGCTCCCTTTCTTCACACCCGCTTTTTCACAAATGGCATCCACCGAGGTCGCGCCATAGCTCTGTTC
>DASZPK010000627.1:0-3299 GCA_035550335.1 Chthoniobacteraceae bacterium
ACATAGCAAAGCCGCCCCTGTTCGCAACTTTTTCCTCGGGGTGGGAGGTCAAAATCAGCATCCAACGATTGCGCACGGTGCAATCGCCGGGGCCTGGCTTCACAAATTGCCGCGTGTTCAGGGCTGCGGAAGCGGCGCCACCGGCGCGGCCCCTTGCGGCTGCTGCGCCGCCTGCCCGACTTTGTTGCCGGTGAAAATGACCTTGTCGCCCGGGAGGACGCGCTGGCCCTTGGCAAGGCTCTCGGGTATGATGTCGGCCACGGAAAGCACCGGCTCGACAGTGGTGATCTTGAGGGTGGCGATCTGGTGGCCGTCGCGCTCGACGATCACCTCGGCATCCGGCACAGCCCCCTGCTTATCGCCCAAGCTGATGACCACGAAGCCATAGCCCGGGTTCACCGCCATCACGATGCCTTCCACGCCCTTGCGGATGAGATTGGCTTGGCGTTTCTCCTCTTTCTCAACAAGTTCCTTGGAGTGCTTTTCGGCCTCCTCGGCGCGCTTAGTGAGGGTCGTATTAACGGTCGTCAGTTCGTCGATGTGCTTCTGCATTTCGGCGAGCTTTTGCTTCCACACGTCGTCGGGATTAGTCGGATTGCCGGGAGTTTGATTATTGGGATTAAGAGCATCATAAAGTGCCTTCAGTTTGGTGTACTTGTCCGTCTCCTCACCCAACTGCTGTGTAAGAGTAGCGTTTTGGGTCGTCAACTGATCAATCTGCGTCTTCTGAGTTTGGATCGTCGCATTAGCCTCGGCCAGATCCGCCACGCTCTTGGCGAGCGTCGTCTTGGTGTCGGCCAGTTCCTGCTGGGTTTTAACAAGCTCCCCCTGCGTGGTCTTCAGCGTGGTCCTGGTGGTTTGCAGGGTTTTTCCCACCTTGTCGATTTGCTGGTACGTTTGGAACCCAAGATAGCCTGCAACAGCAGCAGCGATCAGGGTGAGCACGAGGAAGAATTTAGCCATATACTAGTCTGAGGATGTCAATTTATTGGGGGCGCGCTCGCTTCCGCAAACGCAGGGTTTTAAATCATGAACGAGTCCTTTTATGCCGGGAACTAATTCAATTGCAAGAGGTTTAATGAATAAAAGTTTGTCCTATTTCAAAAATAGCACATATTGGGTTCCCCGTCAGGGACTATGAACTAGAGGCACACGAACCCCGCCAGGGCAGGAATGCAGCAACGGTAGTGCGACCTCTCTTGTCGTGGTTCTCTGACGGCTTTTTTTGTTTTCAGAGGGGAAAGGGGGGGCAAACAGCGCGTTGTAGAGTCCGCTGTCCTCAGCGGAGGCGTTGGGCGCGGCCCGGGAATTTCTTCGTTGCGGAGCGCCATTCCTGCGCTGGGGACAGCGCACACTACAAAGCTCGCGGACAAGTTTTTTCGCCCAATCGGGCATCCGAATCACGCCGCATCGGTTTTTGCTTTTGCCCGCCCGTGCCGATCCAGTAGCTTCGCCCCATGCAAAAAACGGCGGCATTCCTGATGGTGAGCGTCCTGCTGCTGGGGCTATTCCTCATGCGGGAATCGCGCCAGGGCGCCGGGGCGCGGCTGGAAACGGAATACGCCGATTGGATCGCCACGAATTCCTCGCAAACGCCGGAGGCCGCATCGCCCGCGCATGTGGCGCATATAACGCTGGTGGAGATCAACGACAGCAGCCTCTCGAGCGAGCACGCGTGGCCCTGGTCGCCGCTGGAGTACGCGGTTTTCCTGCGCACCGCGCTCCCTTTCAAACCCGAGGTGGTGGCGATCGAGCCGGCGCTCAATTGGAAGGAGACGCGTGTGCGGGGGAGCGACGCGCAAAAAATGGAGCAATATCGCGCCGCGCTGCGCGAGTATATTTTGCAGACGCCGAAGCTGGTGCTCGGCGCGGAACTCGACACGCCCGAGGACGAGGAAACCGTCCCCCCCTTGCAGCCCGCGCCGCTGCTTCCCGCGCGCAATATCAAGGGCGACAAGCACCGGGTCCCGATGTTCCAGGAGATCGCGGCGCAGGCCGAGGAGGATTTCCGCCTCTCGGCCTCCACCGGCTTTACGAACCTGCCGCAGGACCAGGGGGACATCATCCACCGCGCGCCGCTGCTGTTCAATTACCAGGGGGAAATCGTCCCCTCCTTCGCGCTGCAAACGCTCATGCAATGGTTCAAGGTCACCCCGGACGACGTGCAGGTGGATCTCGGCTCCCACATCGCGCTCGGAAAGGCCGCGACGATCCCGATCGACGAGGAAGGGACGATGGAGATCGATTTCGGCTCGCGGTTTGCGCGCGTGGGCGAGGATGATTTGATGCTGGCGGTGAGCGAGCAGCAGGAGCAGCCGGGGCAGGATGCAAAGGCGCGCACCTCATCGGCGACCGACGCCGCCAAAGGCGCGACCGACGCGCTAAAGGGGAGCATCGTGCTCCTCGCGCGCACCGATTCGGGCGCGCGCACGTTCACGGTCCCCTCGCTCGCGAAGGAATCCAGGGGCGAGATCTGCGCGGCGGCGCTCGCCACGGTGCTGGACCGCGCCTACGGCCGGCGCGCGCCGGCGGCGTTCGATTTCGCGGTGATCGCGGCGATGATGGCGGCGAGCTGCTTTTTCCACCGGTTCGCGAAACGGGCGTTCGCCCTGGCGTCGTTCCTCGGGCTGCTGTTTTACGTGTTTCTCTGCATGTCGGTCCAGGCGCTCTGGCTGGTGCGGCTGCCTTTCATCGTGCCGCTGGGCTTGCTGCTGCTGGTGAATTTTTTCAGCATTTTCATCGAGCGCGGAACGCCGGGGGCGCCGGGGCCGGTCGCGCAGGCGCCAGCCCCCAGGCCATGAATAAAAAAAGAGCCATCGCCGCCGGCATCTGCATTTGTATAACGGTTGTGATATGCGCGACCGTTTTCGGCCGCAAGCGCCCGGGGGACATCACGCTCCTTAACGCGGCGCAGGAGACCGTGGTCCACGCGATCGTGCAAATCAACGGGACGACGTTTCAATTCGACAACATCCCGCCGGCGGGGGTGCGCAAAATCAAATACCCGGGCGCGGACAAGAACCGTTATTCGGTGAATATCGAGTTCCGTTACGAGCGGAAACTCCCGCCGCAGACGGGCATCTTCAGCGACCGGGGGAAGGAGCAGAACCAATTGGTGATCAAGCGCGACGAGGTGGTGCTGGAATCGGGGGGATAACGGATGGTTCAAGGTTTCATGTTCAAGGTTCCAAGTCGTCCGCGCCTCGTTCCCAAGTTTCACTTGGGAACGCACTGTCTGACGAAGTTGCACTTCGCCATGATGGCGCTGGCGCTTGCCACGGCGTTGCGGGCGGATGAGC
>DASZPK010000628.1:0-2950 GCA_035550335.1 Chthoniobacteraceae bacterium
AAAACAAGTGCAGGGAATCGACAATCACATCGTGACCCCGTACGAATTGCGCATCCGGTCCGAACTCGGCATCAAGGCCGAGGACATGGCGGAACTCCACCGGGCGATGGTGGACGTCGTTTCCGGCCCCACGGGCACCGCGCACAAGGCGGGCGTGGACGACGTCGAGGTCGCGGGCAAGACCGGCACCGCGCAATGGGGCCCGAAAAACAAGGAGCGCGACGCCGCGTGGTTCGTGGGTTTCGCGCCCGCGAACAAGCCGAAGTACGCATTCGCCGCGGTCTACGAGGGCGAGGCCGGCGAGAGCACTCACGGCGGCGAATTCGCTGCGCCGATGATTGGCAAAATCCTCAACGAAATTTTAAAGGACCAAACCAAGCCGAAAGGCAAAACCAAAGCCAAGGCGACCCCGACTCCCAACGAAACCCCCTCCGCGGATTGAAGCGCATGAAAATCGTGCCCACACTTTTTCGAGTGACGGGTTTGATGGTGTTCCTTTTGTTTCTTTCAGGCTGCCTGGATGTGGACGACATCAGCGATGGATGGAACAAAGCCTCGCTTGATCCTGCATTGGAAGGGGCGTGGAAGGCGCCCAACGACAAGACAAGTTTGGATGACCAGTATATCACCTTTACCAAGGCGGATGGATTTTACATCCAGGATGAACCCCTCGTTGAACCGGCGGAAAATCCTGCTGAAGCGCAGGAAGGGAAAACCGGGGGGATCAAGCATGCAAGGACGCTGCAATTCAAGAACGTCAACTTTCTCCTGGCGATTGACCCCGCGACCATTGCCAAAAAAGGGAGCAAATTTCCCGGCACTGTGTATCGCTACGCCATGGAAGAAGGAAAACTGGTCCTGTATGCCCTTGACGAAAATATCCTGGAGAAGGCAATCGCGAACGGCGAAGTGGATGGAACGATCCCCCCGAAATCAAAAGATGATTGGAATATCGCGCCGCCGCATCTCGCGCGGCTGGACAAACGGACATTGGAATTCCTAGGCGGGCTTGCTGCCAAGCCGGGAAATTGGCAGGCGGTGTCTCGCTTTGGGCGCGTTGACGACCTCGAGAAGGAACTCGCAAAGTCACGCGCTTATCCCGCGACGGCGGATACGCCGAAGAATACCTTGGTCCGGATCGATCTTCCCGATCTGGTTTATTTCAGCAAGGAACGGGCGGGCCTGTTGTTACAACAACTTGCCGCCGATCCCGGATGGCGGGTCCAACCTGCGAAGAACGGCGGTATTGAATGTTACAAAACTTCCGGGCGCACCATCTATGGGGGCTGGGAGCCGGGGTATGGCGAGAAAGACCCTCCAAGCGCCGTGTTTCTGTTTTCGGGCACCGGATCCGAAAGGGAATACGGGGCCACCGTGGCGGCCCCGCTGGACAAGGAGACGCATCTCCAACTCCGTAAGACCAGGGATGCAATTGAATCCGCCTTGTATGTCGAAACACCCGGGCTCTCATTCACATTTTTTGAAAAAACACAGCAGGAGGAGCGCGTGGAAACCCGCAAGTCGCTTGAGTGGCTGCGCGACTACCTTGCCTCAGTGCGCGCGCATGAAAAGGAAATCAAGGACAACGGGGTGGCGGCGGAGTTGCTGCCGGAGGGAGCTGTTCATACCGGAGAGCCTTCCATGGAAGTGCTTGACCCTCTTCCCGGACTCTATAATCCGGTCGCTTACATCAATCCCGGCGCACCCGGACGCATTTACGTGAAGGTGTTCGATTTAAAAACGGCGAAAAGGATTCCTTTGGTCGAAGGATCCCAAGGGTCAAACGAAAGCGTACAACTCACCGGTTGGGCGCGCGATTCGTCGCAACTTTTCCGCTACGACGCTCTTTTTTCAGTGGGTGGCCGCCGGGGTGATTATTTTGATGCCCGCATTGAACTCTGGTTTGTGCCCGATGATCATTCTCCGGAGCGCAAACTTTTGGAAATGACTCGCAAAATTTGCGGCTGGGAGCATTAATGCAGGCCCCTATGAAAACATTCGCAGACAATCGTTACGACACCATGATTTACCGCAAGTCCGGCAAGTGGGGCTTGAAACTTCCCGCCATCTCGCTCGGCGCGTGGGAAACCTTCGGCGGCTACCGCGGCGAGGAAGTGGCGCGCGAGTGCATGTTCCGCGCGTTCGACCTCGGCATCACGCACTTCGATCTCGCCAACAACTACGGCCGCCCCCCCGGCAACGCCGAAGTGGTCGTCGGCCGCGTGCTCAAGGATATGCCGCGCGACGAAATCATCCTCTCCACCAAAGCCGGCTATCTCATGTGGCCCGGGCCCTATGGCGAATGGGGCTCGCGCAAATACCTCATCGCCTCGCTCGACCAGTCGCTCAAGCGCATGGATGTCGATTACGTCGATATTTTTTACTCGCACCGTCCCGACCCCGACACGCCGCTCGAGGAAACCATCGGCGCGCTCGAGCAGATCGTCCGCAGCGGCAAGGCGCTCTACGCCGGCATCAGCAGCTATTCCGGCGCGATGTCGAACGACACCTGCGACCTCGTTGAGAAAAAGAACTGGTCGCCCATCACCATCCACCAGCCGCAATACAACATGCTTTCGCGCGGCCCCGAGACCGACCTTATCCCCGTCGCGAAAAAGCGCGGCTTCGGTATCATCGCCTTCTCGCCGCTGGCAAACGGTTTCCTCACCTCCAAATATCTCAACGGCGTCCCCGCCGATTCGCGCGCCGCGACCGATTTCTGGTCCGGCGGCCTCGTGAAGGACAAAATCAGCTCCGCCGACCTGGTGGAAAAAATCCGCAAGCTGAACGACGTGGCGAAAGCCCGCGGCCAGTCGCTCGCGCAGATGGCGCTCGCCTGGATCCTCCGCTTCCCGGAAATGACCAGCGCCCTCATCGGCGCGTCGAAAGTGAGCCAGATCGAGGAAAACGTCGCCGCGCTTTCGAATCTCAAGTTCGCCGACGAGGAGTT
>DASZPK010000629.1:0-2214 GCA_035550335.1 Chthoniobacteraceae bacterium
TGGTGGCGTCCAAGCTTCCGTGTGCTCCCTCGCGGGAGAACACCCGAAGCATGCAAACAAACCGTGTTGACTGTTTAAGCGAAACGGCCGCCTTTGAAAGAGGGCGGCCGTTTTTGTTTTTTTTGCCTGCGCGTGTTGCGGTACAATCATCGCGCATGGCAGCCGCTACAGATTATTTGAGCCACGATGCGGAATATCGCCGCCGGCGCTCCATGGGGAGGCAGGGGTGGGACGAGGAGGGGAGCTTTCGTCAGACACTTGCGGCGATGGAGGCGTTTTGGGGAGGGCCGGTACCCCGGGTGAAAAGCGATGTGCCCACGCTCATCGAATTTGGTTGCGGCGCCGGGGACCTGGCGATTTACTTTGCGTCGCACAAATTCAACACGCTCGGGATCGACATTGCGCCGTTCGCCATCGAATGGGCCCGGGAGAAGGCGGCGCGGCGGGGGGTGGCGGCGACATTCATGGTCGCTGATTTGGCGCGGGAACTCGAATCGCCGCCGCCGGCCGCGGACGTCGTGCTCGACGGCCATTGCCTCCATTGCATCATCGGCAAGGACCGGCGGGTCTTTCTGCGCAATGCCCACCGCTGCGTGAGGCCCGGCGGCCTTTTTCACGTGAACACGATGTGCGGGACGCCGCACGGAGCCAATGCCGCGGGGTTCGATCCGCGGTCGGGCTGCATCATTCACCAGGGGGTGGCCCGGCGTTATTTTGGAACGGCGGAGAGCATTCTGGAGGAACTCGCCGAGGCGGGCTTTCGCGTCGCTGGGCACCGGGTGTTGGAAGCGCGGCATGATGGCGATGAAGACTGTCTGCTGGTCGATGCGCGGCGGGAATCGTCCAAGTAGCGATTCCGGCACGGGCTCTGCGGAAAGGGTATCGATCCCGGCGAACCGTGCGGGGAGATGGATATTTGTGTCCGCTCAGCGTTCGGCGGAACTTTTGCGGGGCTGATCGGCGAGGAGTTGCTGGAGGCCGGCGAGTTGTTTGGCGGCGGCGGAGCCTTCGACGGCGCGGACGGCGATTTCCTGAACCTGGGCGTAGGCTTTTTCGGTCTGGGCGAGGAGGGAGTTGAGGCGCTGGGCCTGGTCGTGGACGGTTTGTTCGAGGGAGGCGATGCGGGTGGTGAGGACGTTTTTTTCGCCGGCGTGATCGCGTTTGAGGAGTTCTTCGCGGGCGGTGGATTCCTGGGTGAGGCGGGCGGTGGTGTCTTTGATGGCGCGGGCGACGGCGGCGTCGAGGTCTTTGGGGAAGGCTTCGGCTTTGGCGCGGAGGGCGGCGAGTTCCTGTTCGCGCGAGGCGAGCGCCTGTTCGCGCTGGGCGAAATCCTTTTCGAGGGCAGCCTTTTTCTCGGCAAGCTCCTTTTCCTGTTTGGCGGTCTGATCGGCAAAGGCGTCACTGGCCTGCTGCTGCTCGCGCGTGAAGGCATAGAGGTATTCGGTTTTTTCGCGCTCGCGGCGCTTGGCTTCGGCGGCATCGCGTTCCTTGATGTCGGCCTCGCGCTGTTTGCGTTCCTGCTCCCAGAGGGCGCGTGTCTGCTCAATTTCCTGCTGGAGGTTTTCGCGCTCGGCGGTCAGCTCGGCTTCGAGGGCGGTCTTTTTATTTTCATGAGCCTCGAAGAGAGCGGTAAGGGTGGTGGCGGCGCGCTGGATGTCGTAGATTTCCTTGAGTTCCTGTTCTTTGGCGGCGATGGCGCGCTGGAACTGCATATAGCGGGCGACCTGTTCTTCGAGGCGATCGGACATGGTCGCGAGGGTTTTGGAGACGGTGGCTTTGAGCTCGCCGATGGATTCGACGACGCCGCGGGTGGAGATTTCTTCGGCGATCGCGACGGCGGCGGCGACGGCCCTGGCTTCGGTTTTTTCATCGGGGCGGGCGGCGGCTTCACGGCGTTCGGCGACGCGAGGTTCGGTTTCGGCGAGGGCGTCGAGCATCTGCTGGCGGGGTGCGCGTTTTTTGGCGGCGGTTTTTTCGGCCATGGGCGAGCTCCTGTTTGCGGGATGTGGATGGAGGGAAAGATACGGCGGAGGGGCGCGGGCGGCAAATGAATTCAGCGAGGGAACGGTGGTGATGGAGGGTTACTTCACCTTGGTGACGGGTTGGTTGGGGTGGGCGGGATTGGGGATGAGTCGCTGATTTGCGCAATCGGCGAGGAGGTCGAGTTTTTCGAGCACGGTTTGACCGAGGAGAACTTCGTCGCCGAGCACGAGG
>DASZPK010000630.1:0-7545 GCA_035550335.1 Chthoniobacteraceae bacterium
CACGGCGCGCGAGCTGCAGAAAAAAATCACACGCAAATCGAAGGTGTTGATGATGAATTTTCCGTGCAATCCCACCGGCGCCACACAGACCCGCGCGGAATTGACGAAGATCGCCGCGCTCTGCAAGCGCCATGATCTCATCGTGCTCACGGATGAAATCTACAGCGAACTCACCTACGACGGCGGCAAGCATGTCTCCATCGCCTCGCTCCCCGGGATGCGTGAGCGGACGGTTTTCCTCCACGGTTTTTCGAAGGCATTCGCCATGACGGGCTGGCGCATCGGCTATGCCTGCGCTCCGGCGATGCTCACCGACGCGATGATGAAGATCCACCAGTACGCGATCATGTGCGCGCCGATCACCGCGCAGGACGCCGCCATCGAGGCGCTGGAAAACGGCGCGCGCGAAGTGGAGCGGATGCGCAAGGAATATGAACTGCGCCGCAATTTCATCGTGCGCAGCTTCAACGACATCGGACTCCCCTGTTTCCAGCCGTTCGGCTCGTTTTACGTCTTCCCAAAAATCTCCGGCACGGGGCTCACCAGCAGCGAATTTTCGTTGCGTCTCCTCAAGGAAAAGAAAGTCGCAGTCGTCCCCGGACCGGCGTTCGGCCCGGGCGGCGAAGGCCATGTGCGCGCCTGTTTCGCGACCAGCCTCGAGCAAATCAAGATCGCCATGCAGCGCATCAGCGAATTCGCAGCCGAAGTGAAAAAGTAATGAGCGCCGTCACCAAGGCCGTGCTGCTCGCCGCCGGGCGCGGGACCCGGATGAAGGAACTCACCCAGGAAGTCCCCAAGCCGATGATCGAGGTGCGCGGCAAGCCCGTTTTGTTGCACATTGTTGAAGGCTTGCGCGCCGCCGGCATCACGCATTTCCAGATCGTCGTGGGCTGGCGCGCCGACGTGGTGAAGAATTTCTTCGGCGATGGGTCCGCCTTCGGCATCGGTGTCGAATACGTCACGCAGGCCGAGCAGGATGGCACCGGCCGCGTGGTGCTGCTTTCACGCGAATTTTGCGGCAACGCCCCGTTCGTGCTCAGCTACGGCGACATTCTGGTCGATCCCGCCAACTACCGTTCCCTCACCGCGCTGGACGACAGCGCGGAATCGATCATCAGCGTGAAATACAACCCCGGCGAAATCGCGAAGGGGGGCGCCGTGTTCGTGAACGAGCAATTCGAGATGACCGCCCTGCGCGAAAAACCCGCTCCCGGCGAGTCCACGAGCCCGTGGTATAACGCCGGCATCTACACTTTCCGCCCCTCGATCTTTGAATTTGCCTCCGCGCTCAAGCGTTCCGTGCGCGGCGAATATGAACTCACGGACGCCATCGACGCCCTCGCCCGCAGCGGTAAAAAAGTGAAGGCGCTGGAATTGAAAGGCGACTGGGCCGACGTGCGAGACCCGGAAGTCCTGCAGCAACTCAACACCCCGCGCGAGTGAGGCGCGGCGCCTCGCACAGTTAGTGCAGGATCAGGATGTTGTTGTCCTTCGGCGAAAGCGGTTCCTGTTCGCTCGTGGGAGCGTGGACAAATTCGGGGCGCTTGAGCGGGATCGTGTATTTCCTGTCGAGATACTGGAGCACCACTTCGCCATCATTGATCGCCACCACGAGGATCTTGATTTTCTGGTCACCGTAGAGCGCGATGATCGTTTCGCCCTCGCCGTACGTCTTGCCGTTGATCACGGCGAGCGGGCTGCTGCCCGTGGAAATGCTGGTCACCTCAAACTTGTCCGCGGTGATCGGGACGGCCACTTCCTCGGCCTGGTTCTGCGTCGTTTCGCTCTTCGCCCAGCCGATCGGCCAGAATGGGTTGTGCGCGGGCGCGCCCGAATAGGAGGAGGTGTGCTTGAGCTTGAGCTTGAAGCCCCCCGTTTGCGAATCCGCGGCTTGCTGCGTTTGCGCGTGGCAGGCGGCCGTGGCTCCCAACAAGAGCAATGTAGTGATGGCAAGGTGTTTGTTCATTGTTTAATCACTGTGCTAACATTCAACCGCACGGTCTGGTACTGGACATTGTCCTTCCCGGACTGGATTTGCAAAGAGTCGATCTCCATGAGCGGGTGCTCGTTTTCGAAGGCGGCGATGGCGGCGGCGAGCGGCCCCACCTCGACGTGCGAGACATCGAGGCCCCACGACAATTCCTTGAACCCAACGAGGTCCTTGTCCGTGCTCTCCTCGCCGCGGTGCACAGCGCACTTTTCGATTCCCTGCCGCTTGAAAAACTCGATGGCTTGGGGCGGGAACCACGCCACGGGCGAGCCGCCCGGGATCAGCGCGTTCACCTTTTCCAGAGTTGCCTGCGCTTCGTCCGCCTTGGTCTTGAGAGCCCGCTGGTTGCGGATGGCCTCCTCGTTGGCTTTCAACTGCGCGCCGCGAGTGTCGATATCGGTGGCCGCGGCCGCCTCCGCCGTCGCGAGCGGAGCGAGCAGGATGTTGAAATAGACGTAAAGCAACCCGATCATCAGCAGAACGCCGAGGAAGATTTTTTGGATGTCTTCTTTGCCGAGTTTCATGATTTGGGAATGCGTGCGGGTTTGGCTTTGGTGGCTTCGTCCACGTCGGGACTGGTGAAAGTGATATCGATGACAAAAAGCGCGGTGGGCGAGCTCTTGCCCTGGTATTGCACCGGCTCCGTGCCGTCATCCAGCGAGCGGAATATGGCGGTTGGCTGCATATATTGCGCGGAGGCAAGCTTGCCCTGCAGCGCCGTGCGCAAATCCTCGGCCACGGCCCTGGGCTGGCTCCCGGTGGCGATGCCCGTCAACGAGAGCGTGATTTTCTTCGTTCCTTCGTTGTTGGTAACCGAGCCATCAAGTCCGGTGATCTGGACATCCGAGGGCACTGCAGCCACCACTTGGGAAAGTAACGGAGCCCAATAGAAGCGGTTTTCGATTTTGTGGATGATGGCGTTGGAAAGCCGGATATTTTCCTGGTAGACCGCCAGCTCTTCCTGCGCGGCTTTTGCGTCGTCATTGCTCTTCTTGAGCTGCATCGTGACATCGCCCGCCTTTTGCTTGGCGACGTTGACGCGCTCGAGCCGCCAGAAATAATAGACCACCATCAGGGCGGCGACCACGATCATTCCCATGAGCGCGATCTTCAGCGGGTCGCGCTGGCGCTTGAGCTTCTGTTTCTGGACTTCGTGGTAGAGATTGAGATAGAGCGCCATAGGATTATTTGCTTTTGAGGAACTCCAGCGCCGCCCCGCAGGCGACATTCAAATTCGGCAGGTCAGCGGTAATGGCGGCCTTCTGCTTGCCAGGAAGGGACATCTCGCATTTCGCAAACGGATTCCAAACCTCGCAAGGCATGTGCAATTCCTCCGCCAGAAGACGCAAGATTGCCTTGGAGTTGGCCGGGCCGCCCGAGACAAAAATCCGGCTGATGTTCTCCTCGTGCCGGCCCTCGAAGAAACCGATGGAGCTGCTGATCTCACGCGTGAGCGTCGCGAGCGAAAGGCGGGCCGTCTCGATGAGCAGGTCGTCCCCTTCCTCGAGCAGGCTGAGCACGGAGCCGGCGTTGCCGCCGCCATGGCGAACGAGCGAATCCATGAGGCCCTTGCCGCCGTATTCGAGCGTGCGGACAATGATCAATTCCTTGCGCAAGCCGACGGTGACCGTGGAAGCCAGGTGCCCGATGTCCACGAGCAGGAACGCCTCGTTTTTGAAAGTCTCCTCATTCGCCTGCGCGAATGCGTTGAAGATGCATACTTGCGAAATCTGGATGCCGTTGAGCGTGCCGTAGCTTTTTTGGAAAATGTCGTCGAGTTCGGTCACCTGCTTGCGCGGGAGGCCGCCCACAAGGTATTTCACCTTGGGGAGCACACCCGGCGCGGCGACTTGGGCGCCGCCAATGGTCCCGGATTCGATCGGGGCGCAGTCGAGGACGAAATCGCGCACGTCCTGGTTGAGGAGCGTAAAGCCGTTGATCTTGAGCGCATCGCGGAGCACTTCGCGCGGGGTGGAGGGTTGCTCGATGATGCGGATCAGCGCGTCGGGGCTGGTCGCGGCGACTACGCACGCTTTCGCGCTGCCGCCCATTTCCTTGAGCAAATGTTTCACCTGCGCGGCGATTTGGTCGGGCGTCTCCACGGGGCCGTCGATGGGATGCACCGCGTAGTTGGAGAGCTGAAATTTGTTTCCCCCGCGACGATGCATCACCACGGATTTGTAGGAGTAGCGCCCGAGGTCGATGCCGATGACAGAATTTGGAATCTTGGCCATTTCAAAATAGATAAAGCAGGATGAATGCCTGACTGGTTTTCAAATGATAAAAATTCAATTTTTTGTGACCGCCTCAGGGTGTTTTGCATTAATGACCGCCGAAGGATGTGCCGGATCGGGCTGCTGCGATGCCTGCGGTTGCGGGCGATGGCTTTCCGCAAAATCGGTCACCATGTATTGCAGCACGAAGAGGCCGAACGCCGTCCCCAGGACCAGGAACAGGATGCCGGCCATGCGCATGGCGTTGCGGTTCATGCCGCGCGATTGCGACGCCCGCCGCGCCTTGGCTGCGGCGATACTGGCATCGAGCGTTTTCAGCAATTGGTCTGGATCAGGGGCCATCATTTTGAAAGGCTGGCGCAGATTTTTTCGGCCCCGATGCGATTTTTCCGCTCCCCAACCACGGCGTTCGTCGCCCCGTATGCGGCCTTCATGGCACTGATGGCCGCGGCGGGGCTGTTACCTCCCGCCGTCAGGCCATGGTCGTATGTGGGGCAAATCGTTTTGTGCGGGGCTTTGATCATCGGGTATTGGCGTTTCTATAAAATCAGGATGCCGGTGCGGTGGGGCTTCACACTATCAGTAGCAATTCTCGTGCTGGTTCTCTGGATTTTCCTCCGGCTGCCGTCGAATGAGACCGGGTTCGACCCCTCCATTTTCAGGGGCAATCCCCTGCTCTTTTACAGCGTGGTAGGCGTCCGCTTTATCCGGCTCACGATCATTGTGGGGTTCGTCGAGGAAATCTTCTGGCGCGGTTTCCTGCTGCGGTTTTTGGTGAAGGACGATTTTGAATCGGTGCCGCCGGGAACATTCACCTGGCTCTCATTCCTGGTCGTGACAGCCGGGTTTTGCCTTGAGCATGGCTTCGCCGACTACCCTGCCGCCATTCTCTCGGGCGCGCTCTTCAACCTGGTCTATTACCGGACGCGGAGCCTGGGTTCCTGCATACTTGCCCATGCCGTGGCAAACTTCCTGCTAGGTATCTACATCATGCGCACGGGCCAATGGGGGTTCTGGCAGTGAAAACGGCCCGTGTGTGTAACTGAAAACCATGCAAGCAACTTTCGTCCAAAAATTCCTGCTGACCATCGTGATGGCATTCTTCTCCGCGTGCCTGCTGTGGGGGTTGCGCCATATCGTCCTTGAGGCCATGTGGGAAACCTCGGACGCCGGCTGGAAGCAAAGTTTGTACGGGAAACCCACGCCCAAGCCGTAAGCCAACGGCGCATTGCATTCGACGCGTCCGTGGCATTACGTTACGGGCTGAATGAAAATCGGTTTTGCGCAGATCAATACCACCGTGGGAGACATCCCCGGGAACACCAAAAAGATACTCACCGCGTATCGCAAGCTGGTGAAAATGGGAGCGAACCTCGTCCTCACTCCCGAGCTCGCCATCCCCGGCTATCCGCCACAGGATTTGGTGTTCAAATCGCGCTTTGTGCCGCAGAACCTCGCGGCGTTGCGTGAACTGCACGCCAAGGTCGGTGCTGTTCCGCTGCTGGTGGGATTCATCGACGTGAACACCGGCACCGGCCAGCCCTTCTACAATTCCGCGGCCCTGTTGCGCAAGGGGCGAGGATTGAAAAAATTCCACAAGTCGCTGCTCCCCACCTACGATGTTTTCGACGAAGACCGTTATTTCGAGCCTGCCAAAAGCGTCGCCCCGGTGGAGATAAACGGCACGAAATTCGGCGTCACGATTTGCGAGGACATCTGGACTGATGAATACCTGCCGCGCCACCTCTACGGATCGTCGCCGGTCAACTCCCTCGTCGAGCAAGGCGCGAAAGCGATCCTGAACCTCAGCGCCTCGCCGTTCACGCTCGGCAAGGCGCAGCGCCGCGCGGAGATGCTGTCCGCCGTGGCCGCAAAACACAACGTGCCGATATTTTATTGCAACTCGGTGGGTGGCAACGACCAGCTGATCTTCGATGGAAATTCCATGGCCATTTACCCGGCAAAGCCGGCGCCGCATGCCAGGAGATTCTCCCCTTTCAGTGAATCCACCCCGCTTGTCAGCTTGGAATTAAAAGATTTGCAGCCCCCTCGAATCATTCCGCCTCGACATGGGAAGGTAAGGATCACTACCGGAAATGCGGATCTCACCGTGGAGCGCGTGGATCCCAATCGATCCGGGCCCGAGGAATTGTTTTACGCCCTCTCGCTCGGCACGCGCGATTATCTCCACAAATGCGGGTTCAAATCCGCCGTGCTCGGCCTCAGCGGCGGCATCGACAGCGCGGTGACCGCCTGCATCGCAGCCCACGCGCTCGGCCCGGAGAATGTTCGCGGCGTCACCATGCCCACGCAATACAGCTCGCAAGGAAGCATCGACGACTCGCTCGCGGTGGCGCGCGCGCTCGGCATCCGCTGCCTCACCATCCCGATCCAGCAGAGCTTCGAGTCGTTCCGGGGGCAGTTTAAGGAAATCTTCGCCGGCCTGCCCGAGGACACCACCGAGGAAAACATGCAGCCCCGCCTCCGCGGCATGACCCTCATGGCGCTCTCAAACAAACTCGGCCACCTCCTCCTCACCACCGGCAACAAAAGCGAGCTCGCGGTCGGCTATTGCACGCTTTACGGCGATATGTGCGGCGGCCTCGCCGTCATCAGCGATGTGCCGAAAACGATGGTTTACGAACTCGCAAATTGGATCAACCAATCCAGCCCACTCGTGAAAGGCGGCGCCGAAGTCATCCCGCGCGCCACCATCGAAAAACCGCCGAGCGCGGAATTGAAGCCAGGCCAGCGCGACCAGGACACTCTCCCGCCCTACGAAATCCTCGACCCGATCCTGCAACTCTACGTCGAGGAGCAACTCAGCGGCGCGGAAATCATCGCTCGAGGCTATGACGAAAAAACCGTGCGATGGGTGACCCGCCGCGTGGACCTGAACGAATACAAACGCGCCCAATCCGTGCCGGGGCTCAAGGTCACGAGCCGCGCGTTTGGCGTGGGGCGCAAGATGCCCGTGGCGCAGCGGTTCGTGGACTAAAGCGCAGCGGTTGGATTGACTCGCATTTTGCCCCGGGCTGCTTTATCTTCCGCTCATCCCATGAAATTCTGGCTGAAGATCGGTCTGGCCCTTTGCGCCATCTGGGCGATTGCGGCAGGCGTGATTTATTTCGTGCGCGCCCGGAAGCCGACGCCGGAATCCATCACGGCCTACATCGACGCAAACGACATCGCCTCAAAAACCGGCGCCGACCGGCAGAAGATGCTCGCCCGCGTCGAGGATATGCTCAACCGCATCACGCTCGACGAACGCCAGCAATTGCGCCACGACCATGTGACCGACCGTTTTTTCCGCGCACTCAC
>DASZPK010000631.1:0-3977 GCA_035550335.1 Chthoniobacteraceae bacterium
CGGGGCCTTCGTTCATGACCTGTACGCCGTGCGCCCATGCGCGCTTGGTGAGGTCGCCCTGGACTTCGAGTTCGCCGAATTGCGCCTCGTCATTGGCGTCCGCGATGGAGCCGGGACGCAGCCCGTCGCCGATGGAAAAGCTGACGTCATACGCCGCCATGATCTCGCAAATTTCGTCCCAATGCGTGTAGGTGAAATTTTCCTGGTGATGCGCGAGGCACCACTTCGCGAGGATGGAGCCGCCGCGCGAGACGATGCCGGTGGCGCGCCGGGCGGTGAGGGGAATGAAACGGAGCAACACACCCGCGTGGATCGTGAAATAATCGACGCCCTGCTCGGCCTGCTCGATCAATGTGTCGCGGTAAATTTCCCACGTGAGTTCCTCGGCTTTGCCGCCGACTTTTTCGAGCGCCTGGTAGATGGGGACGGTGCCGATGGGGACCGGCGAGTTGCGGAGGATCCATTCGCGCGTGGCGTGGATGTTTTTTCCGGTCGAGAGGTCCATCACCGTGTCGGCGCCCCACTTGGTTGCCCAGCGCATTTTTTCCACCTCTTCCTCGATGCTGGAGGCCACGGCGCTGTTGCCGATGTTTGCGTTGATTTTGACGAGGAAATTGCGGCCGATGATCATCGGCTCGAGCTCGGGGTGATTGATGTTCGCGGGAATGATCGCGCGTCCGCGCGCGACCTCGTCGCGCACGAATTCCGGCGTGATGAATTTCGGGATCGCCGCGCCCCACGGCTGGCCGGGGTGCTGCTGGTTGAGAACATTGCGCGCGCCGGATTTATTTTCGACCGTGTCGAGGGCGGCTTCGCGTCCCAGGTTTTCGCGGATGGCAATGTATTCCATCTCGGGAGTGACAATGCCCTGCCGCGCGTACCAAAGCTGCGTGACCGGATGCCCCGCGCTCGCGCGCATCGGCTTGCGCGAAGACAAGGATGAACGATGAAGGACGAGGGACGAAGGATGATTGCCGTTGCGGCGCATGGAATGATCCGCGTGCACATCGGAGAGCCAGCCGTTGTCGCGCGGCTGGACATTGCGTCCCGCGTATTCCTCCACGTCGCCGCGGTTCTTGATCCACTCGGCGCGCAGTGCGGGCAGGCCGGTCTCGACGCCGCCCTCAAACGCCGGGTCGCCCCACGGCCCGCTGCAATCGTACACGCGCACCGGCTCATTCACTTCGATCTGCCCGCCCATCGTTTTCGTGGGCGTGAGCGCGATCTCGCGCATCGGGACGCTGAGCTGGGGGAAAAGGGAGCCTTGGACGTAAACCCGCTTGCTGTTGGGCAGCGCGGCTTCGCCACCGACGAGGGAATCTTTGGGATCGATCATGGAAAAATAAAAAAGCCATGCGCAGGATTGCGGCATGGCTTCGACCTTGCTCCCTTCGCCGGCATGACCCGGATCAGGTTCAAGGGGTTCGCCGGATGTTTACTCGGTCCGGCATCTCAGCCAAGCGGCTCCCCCGCATGTAATATGGGGTGATGATAAGACATTTGGCATCGCAGTCAATGAATTGATAAGCGGTGGAAATGGAAAAAAACTCGTCGCGGGATGCTGTAGCGTGCGGTGTCCTCACCGCAGGGAGGGCGCGAGTCCACGAAAGTTTGCGGCCGCGTCCACCACCTCCGCTGGGGACAGCGGACGCTACAGCTTTCGTGCTGCTGCTTTTTCGCCAAAAAACAAAAAGGCGCGGGACATAAGCCCCGCGCCTCCTTGAGGGAATTTTGGAAACTCCAAATTACGGGCTGATCTCGTGGGTCAGGTTCGGCGGGAAGCCGAGGCCGCCGGGCAGGAACGGATCCTTGCCAGGAGTAGGTCCTTCTTGGATCGGCTGGATGGCGTTTTTGTCTTTGCCGTCCTTGAAGTCGCCTTCCTTGGACATGTCGCCGGCGCCGCCGTCGGCAATCGCCGCCATGTCGGAAACGAGCTGGTAATCGGCCAGCGAGAAATCGCCGAACGAATTGATCTCGCCGATCGAGATGCTCTGGCCTTCCGTCTCGGGCGTCCAGCGCACGATCATGTAGGAGGCGGTCACCGCCGGGAAGTCGATGTAAGTGCGGCCGCCGGTCGAGCCGTCGAGCACGAGCGTCGCGTTCGGTGTGAGGCTGTCGAGAGCCACGGGGCCGCTCGCGTCCGCGGGAGCCGCCGGGGTGGTATTCGCAACCTTCATGAATTGCGCGTCGTCCTTCGACTGCGTGGTCGCGGGCTGGCCGCCGGAAGGCAGGCTCCCCACGAGGAAGAAGTCGAGGCGGCCTTTGGAAGCCGGGTCAGCCATCACCGAGATGCGCTGGATCTGGCGCGGCTCGCTGTAGCGGATGATCATGCCCGACTCGGTCTTCGAGGGGGCGATGGTCACCGAGGTCTCCGGGTTGTCGTCGATCGCCTTTTGCAGGTCGACCGCGTTGGCGGTGCTGTTCGCGTAGATCACCGAGGCATCGGCGTAGAGGCTCGAGAGATTGAACATCGTGCCGTTGTTCACATACTCGCCGTAGAGCGGCGTGGTGTCGGCTAGCGGCTTGGCGCGTTTTTCGAGGTGATAGGAGGTCGCCGGGGCTTCGCCATAGATATAGATGCTATACCACGGGGTCGGGTCGGCGATATTGGTCTCGATCAACAGATACTTGGTCATGCGGCTGAAAGCCTTCGCCATCGTCTTGTTGTTGATCGCCTCGATATTGATGTCTTTGATGAGCGGCGCCCAGCCTTTCGCATCGGGCGGGGCAAGCGTGTCGCTCGCGTAGAGCGATACCGTGCCCGCCGAGCCCGCCTTCGCGGAGATCGCGAAATTGGTCACCAATTGCGCCTGCGCGAGGCTCACGAGGTAATAGCTCTTGCCGGGGGCCGGCGGCCATCCGGTCACGACGTCGTCGTCGAGCCATGCGGCGGCAGCCTGTGTCGGCACATAGGTTGCCTTGGCGGCATCATAGGCAAACACGTTGGTCCCCACGCCTTGGCGGGCGAGATTCTTGGGATAAATTTGCAACTGTTTATCCACCGTGCTGCCCTCGGGCGTCGCCGCAAAGGCAATCGCGCTGGATAAAATCAATGCCCCCGTTGCGAATAATGATTTTTTGTTCATGTGGTTTTTCTTTTTTACCGAACCCTTTTTTGCTAATCCACAATGCAGCTCCTCCAAGCTGGAATTATGGCTATTTGAGTAGTTATAGTATTATTTTTGCAAAAGTTGCAAGAACTTTTTTAATATTTGTCAAAAAAATCAACCCAAAAACCCCATTTTTTGTGCCAAAACCCCCGAAATGTGCTAAATCCACCACTCATAAATGATAATTGGAACCCCTTGGCCTGCCGATTGCTCAATCCCCATTGCAGCTTTTAAATGGCGGGTTTCCAAAAATCAGGTAGCCTCCGCGTGGGACAGTGGGAGGAACGTGCGGATGTAAAACTCGAGATGTTAAACAAATTGTGATCACGAACGAAATACCCGGCAAACCTGCCGTCGCCGCAACCTTTTCCCCCGGCCAGACCGTGGGCGAAAGCTTCACCCTCAAGCAAAAACTTTCCACCGGCGATCCCGGTGCGCCGGGCGGCGACCTCGGCATCCCCTGGCTCGCGCACGATTCCGAATCGGGCAAGGATGTGAGCCTGCTCTTTCTGCCCGCCGCGCTGCTCGGCGATGCGCGCGTGATGGAGGAATTGCGCGCCCAGGTGAAACTCAACCGCCAGTTGATTCACCCGCACGTTTTGCGCACGCACGATTTCATCGAGGAAGAGGGATGGGCCGCGATTTCCTCCGATCCCGTGGAGGCCGATACGCTCGCCTCGCTCCTCGAGAAGCAGAAAAACGGGGCGTTCGACCCTTCGCAGGCGCAGGCATGGCTCTCCTCGGTCTGCCAGACGCTCGACGACGCGCACCGCGCCGGTCTTTTGCATCGCGATCTCGTTCCCCGCAACATCCTCCTCGCGAAAGACGGCAAGGTACTGGTCGCCAATTTTGGCATCAGCCGCATCA
>DASZPK010000632.1:0-7325 GCA_035550335.1 Chthoniobacteraceae bacterium
TGCTTCCCGGGATGGACGGCTTCGAGGTGCTGAAAAAAATCCGCCACCAAAGCAATGTCCCCATCCTCATGCTCACCGCGCGCGGCGACGAAGCCGACCGCATCGTGGGCCTTGAGATCGGCGCGGATGATTATTTGCCGAAGACATTTTCCACGCGCGAACTCCTCGCCCGCCTGCGCGCCGTCACCCGCCGCGGCGCGGCCGCAAACCCGGCGGAACAACCCGCCGCCGTCGAATACACCGCCGGCCCGCTGCGCGTGAACACCGCTTCGCGCGTGGCCGTGCTCAAGGAAAAACCCCTCGCGCTCACACCCGTGGAATTCGATTTGCTCACGTCGCTCATCGCCGCGAAAGGCCGCGTAAAAACGCGCGACGCCCTTCTCGACGAAATCCGCGACCGCAACTACGAGGTCTTCGACCGCTCCATCGACGTCCACATTTCCGCGCTTCGCAAAAAACTCGGCGACGACCCGAAAAACCCGCGCTTTATCCGCACTGTGCGCGCGGTGGGATATATCCTGGATGAAGATTAGATTTCCACTTTACGCGAAAATTCTCGCCTGGGGCGCCATCAACCTCCTGGCGCTCGTCGCCGCCGGCTGGTGGTTTTCCGGCGGGCAATTTCCCCCCAGCCTTGATTCGCTCATGGCGGGACGCGCCGGGGACCGCATCCAGGCCACGGTGAATGTGATCTCCGATGAAATCCGCGCCAATCCCGAAGACCAGTGGGACGGAATATTGAAACGCTTCGAGGCGGCGTATCACGTCAATTTTTATTTGTTCGACAACCACAACGGGACGCAACTCGCGGGCGATACGGTCACGCTCCCCGCAGCAGTCCACGCACGCCTCGTGGAAAGACCCCAGTCGCCAACCGTCCCACTCGAAGGCCCGCATCCACCACCGCCGCCCGGTGTGGACGACATGAATCCCCCGCCGCCTCCCGCCGGCATGGAACCGCCACCGCCCGGCGGCGGTGCGAATCCGCCGCTCAATCTCCCCCCTCCGGGCGGCCGCACGCGTTTCCTCATCCACACATCGAACCCTTCGCGCTACTGGGTCATCGTGCGAATCCCCAGCGTGCGCCCCGGCCCCGGGCCGGGCCCGGCAGGCCGTCCCGCGCCCGCAAGCATCATCACCGTTGCGGACACAGTCAGCGCCGGCGGCTTGTTTTTCAACCCGATGCCGCTCGTGCTCATGTGCATCGGCGCCGTGGTTTTTTCCGCGCTCCTCTGGCTGCCACTCGTGAGCGGAATCACCCGCACGATCAAGCGCCTCACCGGAGCGACGGAACAAATCGCCGAGGGGCGGTTCGAAGTGCGCGTTTCCGACGCCCGTCGCGACGAACTCGGCGCGCTCGGGGTCGCGATCAACCAGATGGCCGCACGCCTCGAGGGATTCGTGGGGGGGCAGAAGCGTTTCCTCGGCGACATCGCGCATGAGCTCTGCTCCCCGCTCGCCCGCGCGCAAATGGCGCTCAGCATCCTCGAGCAGAATGGCGGCCCCGATGACCAGACCGCCATCACCGATGTGCGCGAGGAAATCGAGTTGATGTCAAACCTTGTAAACGAGCTCCTCTCCTTTTCCAAGGCCGCCATTGGCGCGAAGATCAAATTGCAAGCCGTGCCGTTGCGCCCGCTCGTGGAAAAAGCATCCGCGCGCGAATCGGGCAACGGAGCGCAAGTCAAAATTGCCGTCCCCGAAACCTTGCAAGCGATGGCCGAGCCCGAACTTCTCCTCCGCTCCGTCGCCAACCTCGTCCGCAACGCCCTCCACTACGCCGGCGAAGCCGGCCCTGTGGTCATCTCGGCCGCGCAGGCAGACGGCAAAATCGCGCTCTCCGTCGCCGACAGCGGCCCGGGCGTCCCCCCCGAAGCGCTCGCGCAAGTCTTTGATCCCTTCTACCGCGTCGATCCCTCGCGCGCCCGCGAAACCGGCGGCGTCGGCTTGGGGCTTGCGATTGTTAAAACATGCGTTGAGTCCTGCGGTGGAACTGTGACCGCCCGCAACCGCGAGCCCTCCGGCCTGGAAGTGACGATCACGCTGAACGCGGCATAGTCTTCATTTCAGCGAGCGGAGATACGCGATCAGCGCCTGCACATCCGCATCCTGGAATTTCGCGCCGAACTTTGGCATCTCGCCCTTGATCCCCTTCTGGATGATCGTCGTGATCCGTTCGTCCGATTTCTTCACGCCGTGCAAATTCGGCCCCTCGTCGCCGGTGGCATCGCTTGCATGGCAATGGGCGCAGTTTTGCAGGAAAAGATGCCTGCCTTGCGCGACCAGCTCGGGGGTGGCCGGTTGCGGCGTCGGGGTGGGCGCGGGTGCGTGCGCCGCGGCATAGCGCTCCACCATCGCGGCAGTCCCGAGCGTTGCGCCCAGGACCACCGCCGCCACAAAAATCGCGATGAATGCGGCAACCGCTTCAAACGGAAGCCGCATGGGAAAAAAGCGTTTCACATCATCCCCCGATCAACATCTCCCCGCCCCAGTAACCGGCGATGGCAATGAGCGCGACCGCCACCCCCATCGTGGACAAATAAATCGCGAACCCGCGCCGCGACATTTCATTGCCCACCATCACCCGCCACAGCGCGAGCGCGATCATCAGCGCAAACGCCGGCCACACGAACAGGTGATGTTTCGCCATCAACCCGGCCCCTGCGATTTTCCATTTGCTGATGACGAGCCCCGAGAGCACCGCGCCGAATGAGGACAACGCCGCGAGCAGCAGGAGATAAAACCCGGCTGCGCGGAATTCGCCGCGGCGCCCGTCGCCCGGCCACACGCACCCGAGCACGTCGAAGAAGAACGCGACGAAAAGCAGGGCGATGGGGAAATGCGTGCTCCCGCCGTGGATTCGATTCCAGAAAGCTTGATCCATAAAATTCGCATACACCTCCTAGCCGAGCGTGGAGTCGATCACCGCGAGCGAGTGGCGCGTCTCGATGTAATTCACATCCGTGATGCCCAGCAGCCCGCGCAGCTTGCCGGCATCCACTTTCATCGGCCCCGGTTTCGCCCCCGGCGCGCCGGGCGCCGCCTGCGGAAACGCCGTGGACATCGCGGTGTGAAACGTGATGTTCCCCTCCACTTTTTTCACGACCTGGTGGATGTGCCCATTGAGCACCGACACGGAGCCGAACCGCTTGAGCAGCGCGAGCGCCTTAGCGCCATCGTCCGTGCCCCACCCCCATTGCGGATAAACCTCCCAGAGGGGAATGTGCGCGAAGACCACGACCGGCGTGCTGTTGCCCACGGCCTTCAAATCATCCGCGAGCCACGCGAGCTGGTCGTCGCCCAAAATGCCGAGGCCGGAATCCGGCGCAGTGCCCACCACATTCACCAACCCCACGAAATGCGTCCCTTTGTGGTCGAAACTGTACCAACCATTCCCTTTGGTCCCCTTGCCAAAACGCTCGAGGTAAAGCTTTCCGTTGTCGCTGATCACGTCGTGCTCGCCGGGCACGTAAAAAATGTTGCTCACCTTCGTATCCTTCAGCACCTGCTCCAGCGCGTCGAACTCCTCCGCCTCCGAGAGGTGCGAGAGATCGCCCGTGTGGATGATGAAATCCGGCGGCGCGGGGAGTGCCGTGATTTTCGCGACGGCGGCCTTCAGCGTGCCGATCACGTCCGGGTTCGCGTCCTTGTTGAACCCGATGTGGCTGTCGCTGATCTGGACGAATGAAAAATCCGCGCCTGCAATGATGGGCTCCGCAGCCCCCGCGCTCGTGGGGCGCAGCAGCCGCGACGCCAGCACGCCGCCGGTGACGGTGTAAAGCACGCCCGTGCCGGCCCAGGCCATGCATTTCAAAAATCCGCGGCGGTCGATGTGATCTTCGTGATGATTGTGAAGGATATGGTCGCTCATAATTTATTTTGGTTGTTTCCAATCCAACCGCGGCACCCCGCGATTTATTCCGTGCCAGAAATTAATTTTTTTCCGGGAATAAAATGGGGCGCAATCCGGTTTGGAACTTGATAGGCTCGACGCGTTTCGACGGAAACAGACGCGCGGGCGCTTATGAATGAAACCCCAACCGCAGCACAATTTGAGGAGGCGATCCTGCCGCACCTGGACGCCGCGTACAACCTCGCCCGCTGGCTCACCGGCAACGACGACGACGCGCGCGACGTGGCGCAGGAGGCGTCGCTGCGCGCGTTCAAATTTTTCGGCGGCTTCCGCGGCGGCAATGCCCGCGCATGGCTGCTCACGATCGTGAGAAACACATTTTACAATTGGCTCGAAAAAAACCGTCCGCGCGATATCGCCGCCATCGCCGCCGACGACGAATTGCTCCGCATCGAGGACGTCTCGGTGAATCCCGAGTTGCTCGCCACCCGCTGCGCAAATGTCGAGGCCGTGCGCGCCGCCATCGAGCGACTGCCGGTGGAATACCGGGAAGTCGTGGTGCTGCGCGAGCTGGAGGATTACTCCTACAAGGAAATCGCCGGCGTCTCCGGCGTCCCCATCGGCACCGTGATGTCGCGCCTCGCCCGCGCGCGCAAACAATTGCAGGAAATCCTCACTGCTCCGCCGGAAAAGGAGGCGCGCCCATGAACTGCGACGAAATCCGCCCCCTGCTCGCCGCCTACGCCGATGGCGAACTCGACGCCGCCGCGATCCTCGAAGTCGAGCGCCACGCGCAGACGTGCGAAGCCTGCAAACGCGCGCTGCAAAACCAATCCGTTCTGAAAAAAGCCGTCGCGGCCTCCGCGCCCTATTTCAAAGCACCGCCCGATTTGCGCCGCGACCTCCTCGCCGCCATCCGCGAAAAATCCGCTGCCGAAACCGAGGCCTCGCCCGCGCCATCGCGGGCCCGCGCGAGCGGTTGGCAATGGACCACGCCAAAAGTCGTCCTCGCGATGGCCGCCTGCCTCGCCCTCGGCTTTTTCGGCGAACTGCGATTTGCGCAACATTCGCAGCGCGGCCAATTGATGAACGAACTCGCCTCCAGCCACGTCCGCTCGCTCCTCGCCGAGCATCTCATGGACGTCGTCTCCACCGACCAGCACACCGTCAAACCGTGGTTCGACGGCAGGATCGATTTCGCCCCCCCGGTCAACGACCTCGCCACCCACGGCTACCCGCTCCTAGGCGGCCGCTTGGATTACATCGGCGGCCGCGAGGTCGCCGTCCTCGTTTACGGCAAGCAAAAGCATTTCATCAACCTCTTCATCTGGCCCGCCCCGGGCGACAGCGAGGAAACCGAATTCACCGGCTCCAAAAACGGCTACAACCTCGTCGGCTGGAGCCACGCAGGCATGGCGTTCTGGGCCGTCTCCGATGTGAACAAAACCGACCTCCTCGATTTCTCGCACCAGTTCGACGCAGCCGCCGCCGCACCACCCGCCGCGTCCTCAGCAAAATAGCGCGCTGCAGCAGCTTGCTGGGGAGGGTACGCGTCCCCGGAATTCCGCCGCGACGCGTCCGATCATCGGTCATTTTTCTTTCCCCCCGCGCCGTATTTATCTATCTTCCCCCACCCCGCTTATGACGTCCTCGGAAATCCGCCAATCGTTCCTCGATTTTTTCAAATCGAAAGAGCACACCATCGTCCCCTCGTCGAGTCTCATGCCCGATTCGCCGAACCTACTGTTCACGAACGCCGGCATGAACCAGTTCGTGCCCATCTTTCTCGGGCAGGTGAAGTGTCCCTACAACCCGCCCCGCGCCTCCGACACCCAGAAATGCATCCGCGCGGGAGGCAAGCACAACGACCTGGATGACGTCGGACTCGACACGTATCACCACACGTTTTTTGAGATGCTCGGCAACTGGAGCTTCGGCGATTATTTCAAAAAAGAAGCGATCGACTGGGCGTGGGAACTCGTCGTCGGTAAATGGAAATTCCCCGCGGAACGTCTCTACGCGACCGTCTACAGCCCCGACAAATCACTCGGCGACCCGAGCGAGTTCGACCAGGAAGCGTGGGACCATTGGGCGGAGAAATTCCGCGCCGCCGGCCTCGATCCCGCCGTGCATATCGTCAACGGCAACAAAAAAGACAACTTCTGGATGATGGGCGACACCGGCCCCTGCGGCCCGTGTTCCGAGCTGCACGTCGATCTCACCCCCGCCGGCGACACCAAAGGCAGCCTCGTGAACAAAGGCGACCCGCGCACCATCGAGATCTGGAATTTGGTTTTCATCCAATTCAACGCAAACCCCGACGGCACTTTTTCCCCGCTTCCCGCTAAACATGTCGATACCGGAATGGGCTTCGAACGCGTCACGAGCATCATCCAAGGCACGAAAAATTTCTCCAATTTCGCCAACGCGAAAATCTCGAATTACGAGACCGACATCTTCCGCCCAATCTTCGACGAAATCGAAAAACTGAGCGAGAAGAAATACGGTAACACCCTCCCCATGCCCGGCAGCACCGGCGACAGCGAACAGGAAAAAACCGACGTCGCATTCCGCGTCATCGCCGACCACATTCGCACGCTCAGCTTCGCCATCGCCGACGGAATCCAGCCGGGCAACACCGACCGCAATTACGTCCTGCGCCGCATCCTCCGCCGCGCGGTGCGCTATGGACGCACGCTCGGCTTTCATCAACCGTTTTTCTACAAACTCGTCGACGTCCTCGCCTGCACAATGGGCGATGTCTTTCCCGAAGTCCGCGCGAAGCAGAAACACATCGAGGAAGTGCTAAAACGCGAAGAAGAGGCGTTTAATAAAACGCTGGATAGGGGAATTCAGGTTTTCGAGGAAATGATAGCCACTCTGCATGGCGATATAGGAATTGGGGCGAAAGCTGGCGTGATTGTCACGAGCATCATGCCCGGTCGATTTGCATTCGAATTATACGACACCTATGGATTTCCTTACGATCTGACAGAGCTAATGGCCCGGGAGCGCCATTGGACTGTAAGCAAGGAGGAGTTTGAAAAACTCATGGAAGAGCAGCGCGCCCGCGCACGCGCCGCACAAAAAAAAGAAGTCATCGAGCTCTCACAGATCGAAACAAAGGAGCCGACGCATTTCCTCGGCTACGATCACAACCACACCGGCGCGGACGTGCAGGAAGTGGTCGCCGTGAAGGACAAGACGGTCATCGTGCTGAATAACTCCGTGCTTTACGCCGAGATGGGCGGGCAGGTGGGCGACACGGGCGAACTCACCGGCTCCGGCAAACTCTGGCACATCACGAACACGCAAAAGAGCGGCAACACATGGCTTCATTTCATCGATGGCGATGATGCCCCGTCAAAAGGCGAGCACGTTACCGTGGAATTTGACCGCTCGCGGCGCAATGCAATCCAGCGCCACCACTCCGTCACTCACCTGCTCCATTGGGCGTTGCATGAGGTGGTGA
>DASZPK010000633.1:0-6425 GCA_035550335.1 Chthoniobacteraceae bacterium
GGTTCCCGCCATGGATCAATACCACCTTGTATTCCGAGCGGGCGATGCGCGGGTAGAGGTAATTCACCCCGTGCACGAGATCGATGATCTGCCCCGCCGTCTCCACGCCCGAGTAGCCGCCGCCCACGATCACGAACGTGAGCAGGCGCTTGATCGCCGCCGCGTCGGTCTGGATGTTGGCCTCCTCGAAACGGTCGATGATGGTGCTGCGCAACTCGAGGGCGTCGCCCACGTTTTTCATGAGGAACGCGTGCTCGGGCATCCCGGGGACATGGCTGAGGTCGGTGACCCCGCCAAGCGCGAGCACGATGTGGCCGAATTTCACATCGACGTTCCTGGTGTAGGGCCCGGCGTCGAGGTTCAGCTTGCGCTTGCCGAGGTCGATGGAGCGGATGTTGCCGCGGAGCACCGTCACGTTGCGGCAGAGGCGGCGGATGGGATTCACCACGTGGCGCGGCGGGATGGAAGAGCCGCACACCTCGGCGAGCATCGGCTGGAAGACCATGAAATTCTGGTCGGCAATGAGGGCCACGCTGGTGCGGCTGATCGGCCCCAGTTCCTTCGCCAGCGAGCGGGCGCAATAGACCCCGGCGAACCCGCCCCCGGCGATCACGACTTCAAATTTGAGTGGTTGCGTCTCCCCGTTCACGGGAGGGAGTTTTCACATGAGACGGCGGGAAAATAAAGAGGGAATTTAAATTTCCTCTAGTTCTGTCCCTGCAAACTCGCGAGCATCATGCGCACGTGCGAATAGCGGGTGCGCGGGGCGAGGACTTTGCGGCTTTTTTCCGGCGAACCCCAACGGAGGATTTTGATCTCCACATAGCGCGCACCCCATCTGCGCATTTCGTGCCGGGAGCTTTTGTAGAGATCGATCGTGTTCTTGCCCACGAGCGCGGAGCCGTAGTCGCAGATTTCGTAGACCTCGCCGGTGCTCACGATTTTAAATTCGGTGCCGAGCGGATAACGCGACCAATCCGACGCCGCGCTTTTGATGCGCCCTTTCGTATTCGTGTCGCAAAGGCGGGTGCCGACCGCGCTGTGCGCGCCGCCGGGCTCGGAGCAGGTGTAGGCGGTCGTGCGAACGGTGTGGACGCTTCCGATTGCGAGGCGGGCGTTCGAGCGCCCGCGGATCGAGGCGGAATTCTGGACGGCGCACCCTCCCATGGAGACCGCGACAATCACTGTAAATGGCAGGATTCTTCTGAACATAAGGGAAGGGACTCCAGCTGGCGTTTTGTCGTTCATAGCGGGCTTCGACGGGAAAAGCAACCCGGAAATTCAATTTTGTATAACGAAGTTATTGGCGGGTTATTCACAAAATAGTGTAACACAATCGTATAATCTTGTTTTTGAGAACGGCGGCGGGTGTCCGCCACGGGTAAGATTCCCATGCGCGCGGGCATAGTTCCGTTACCCGATTCCGAAACCGACAGAGAAACTTTTATGAAATCCACCCCGTCCCTTTTCGCCCTTCTTGCAGCAGCCGTGCTCGGCGCGCCATTTTGTGTCCCGACTTGCGTCCGCGCGGATTACACGCCGCCGGCGAGCAACCACCTTGACCTGAATTTCAATTACGACTGGAAGTTCATCAAGGAGGACGTGAAGGGCGGGGCGCAGGCGCCGGGTTTCGACGATTCGAAATGGGATGCGGTGAGCCTGCCGCACACATGGAACGATGACAAATTCCGCAGTTGGGTCTTCGAGGAAAAGACCTATTCCGGCAAGGCATGGTACCGGAAGCATTTCACCCTCGATCCTTCATGGCAGGGCCGCAAGGTGATCGTGGAGTTCCAGTGCATCGGGCGCGTAGCCAATTTTTATATCAACGGGGAATCGGCGGGCGCGTTCCAAACCGGCGTCGCTCCGTGCGGCATCGACATCAGCGACAAGGTGAAATTCGGCGCGGACAACGTGATCGCCGTGGAGGTGGACAGCAAGGGTGACAACCTTCCGTACGGGTTTCCGTTCAACCCGATCTTCGGCGGCCTCACCGGCGACGTGACCCTGCACGTCACGGACAAGGTTTACCAGACGCTCCCCCTTTACCGCAACCTCGGCACAGCGGGAACGTACATCTACCCGGGCGACATCGACACGCTCAGCAAATCGGCCGCCATCCACATCGAACCGGAGGTGAAGAACGACAGCGGCGCGCCGGCGGCGGTGACGTGCAGTTCCACAGTCGTGGATGCGGACGGGAACGCCGTGCTCACGGAAAACAGCCAGCCGCAGACCATCGCCCCCGGCGCGACGGCGACATTCGCGATGACGGGCAATCTCGCGAAGACGCACCTCTGGAGCCCGGATTACCCCTATTTATACAAAGTGTATACAGCGACTTCCGTGAACGGGAAGGTCACGGACGTGCATGAAATCACCACCGGCTTCCGCAAAATTTCCTTCACCGCATCGACGGGCCTGCTGGTGAACGGCCGCCCCGTTTACCTCAAGGGCTACGCGCCGCGCACCTCGATGGAATGGCCGTGCGTGGGCGTGCCGGTCGATTGGATGCAGGACCTCGATTTCAAATTGATGCGCGACGACAACGGGAATTTCTGCCGCCCGATGCATATCGCGCCCCACCCGTCGCAGGTGGAGGCGGCGGATAAATTCGGCGTCATCATGGTATGCCCCGCCGCGAATAACGAGGGCGACGAGAAATTCGAGCAGCGCGCGGACATCATGCGCGACGTCATCATTGCCTTCCGCAACAGCCCGAGCGTGTTTTTCTACGAGGGGTGCAACCAGACCATGAGCGCGGGCCACACGCAGGCGATGAAGGACATCCGCATCAAATGGGACCCCAACGGCGGCCGCATGTCCGGCCTTCGCTCCAACGACAAGGGCGCCACCGACAACATCCGCGAATATGGCGCCACGATGGACGGCGCAGGCACCTCGGCGAAGACCCCCACGTGGGATGCCGAATACGCCCGCGCCGAAGGGCCGCGCCGCGTGTGGGATGATTACACGCCGATGCTGAATCCCCGCTGGGATGGCAAGGATCCCAACCCCACGCCGGCACCCGGCACCGTGGGCGACACGACCCACAAATATCTCCTCGGCGGTTATTTTTACATCGCGTCCGATGCCCATCAAAGCCTGGGCTTGGGCGGCCACGATGGGTCATCGATCGGCGAATACATGGACCCGAACAACCACAACTATTTCCGCCTGCAAAATTCCGAGGACCTCGTGCTCGAGAACCTCGGCAAATATTGGGCGCGCTACATGCGCAGTGCGATCATCCAGCCTCCCGCCGAGAGCGAGAAAAACGGCGTGATGGTCGGCGGCGCAAAAATCATCTGGTCGGACTCCGTGACCGACGGGCGCATGAAGAACATGGAAGTCACCCGCACCAGCGGCGTGATCGACGGCGCGCGGCTGCCGAAGGAATTGTTCTGGGGATTCCAGGTCGCGCAGGCGCCGGAGGACAAGCCGGGCGTTTACATCCTCGGGCATTGGAATTATCCCGCCGGCACGGTGAAGCGCGTCTACGTCGTCTCCAACACGGCGCAAGTACGGCTCCAGACCTTCGACACCTCGGGCAAGCTCGTGAAGGATTACGGCACCGGCAAGACCGACTTCTTCCCCGCCTATCTATCGCGCAACGGCGACCAGGTGAACCATTACGTCTTCGCGTTTGACAATGTTGCATGGCAGCCTGGCTCGATCAAAGCCATCGCCACCGACGCGAGCGGCAAGCAACTCGCCGAGACCGAAAAGAAAACCGTGGGCGCGCCCGCGGCGCTGAAACTCACGCCGATCTACGGTCCCTCCGGCAAATGGTTTGCCGACGGGAGCGATGTCGTCATGTTCGATGTCGAGGTCGTGGACGCGGCGGGCAACCGCTGTCCCACCTACGAGGACACGGTGACCTTCTCCTGCAGCGGCGACGGCGTTTTCCTCGGCGGCTACAACAGCGGCATCCAGAACAGCACGAACATCGAACACAAGACCTCGGGCTATAACCTGAACGTCGAATGCGGCGTCAATCGCGTGTTCGTGCGCTCCACGCGCAAGGCGGGGACCTTCACGCTGAACGTCGCCAGCACGGCTGCCGGCGAGCCGCAGTTGAAGCCCGCGAGCGCGAGCGTGACCTCCACGCAGTTTGCGGTGACCAACGGGCTCTCGACCGAGTGGCCACAGAAATTCACGCTGCAACTCGGGCCCGAGCCCGCGGGCGTGAAGTAAGGGCAAATGGCTGGTAGGGTCGGCCCGCGGGGCCGCCCGCCGCGCGGAAATAGCGCGTGATATTCACGCGTCGGGCTGCTCCCGCCTGGGCGGGATCACCCCTACCGGTCGAAGGCGGCAGTTTTGCTCTTAATGGCGGTGCGCCTCACTTGACCGGCACAAAGCCGACCTGCGAGACGATCTTCTGGCCTTCGTCGCTGAGGGTGAAATCGACGAATTTTTTCGTGAGGCCGGTGGGCTCGCCGTTCGTGTAGTAGTAGGTGGCGCGGGCGTAGATGTATTTCTTGCTGCGCACGTTGTCGGCGCTCGGCTCGACGTCGTCGATGGTCACCACTTTGATGCCGTTGGCCTTCGCGTAAGCCATGCCGACATAACCGATGCCGCCGCCGTTTTTGCCGACTTCCTCGGCGATCTCCTCATTGCCGGCCATTTTCTGCGAGCTGGTGGCGTAATCGCGTTTGTTCATCGCCATGCCCTGGAAATCCTTGTAGGTGCCCGACGAGGTGTTGCGGGTGTAAATGGAAATCGGCCCCGGCGTGCCCCCCACCGCGCTCCAATCGGTGATTTCGCCCGTGAAGATTTTCTCCACCTGCTTTTTGGTGAGGTTCTTGATAGGGTTGGCGGAATTCACGATCACGCAAATGCCGTCATACGCCACGATGGTCGGCTTGAAGGTGACGCCCTTGACCTGCGCGTCGGCGATCTCGGTGGCGGTCACCTCGCGGCTCGACATGCCGATTTGCGCCGTGTTGTCCATGATCGCGGCGATGCCGGTCGCGGAGCCTTCCGCGGCGATCGGGATGTCGATGCCGGGATTTTTCACGAGGAATGCCTCCTTGAGCTGCGGCACGAGGCGTGCGCCGAGGGTGTCGGAGCCTTTGATCACGATGGAATCCCCCGCATGGATCGGGAGGGTGGCCATGAGGGTAGCTGAAGCGAGGGCGAGGAGTTTTTTCATAAGCGGGTCTGGGTTTGTAAAACAATCAAAGCGGAAGAAAGTTACAAAGCAATGGCATTTGCGTTACAATTTCGTAACAATAGCAATCTGGTCAAGAAAAAGACAGCGGGGCTGTGTCCCGGTGCCGCCAAAGAATGGAGTTCCCACTTTCACTTTCCGCTGTTAAATTAGGGCAGTATGCCTGCGGAAGAGCAGCCAATCAAAAGCACCTGGCAGATCAAACTTCTCAAGGTGCGGGTCTGGGTTTCCGAGAGGGTGCAGCCGAGCGAGTTGCAGGTGATGCTCTTTTGGGCGGGGGTCATCGGGTTTGCGGGAGGGGTATCGTCGGTGGTGTTTCGCAAGCTCAGCCAGGGGATGCATTGGGTTTTCACGGGGCAAACCGGCGGGCTGGTGGAGACGTTCGAGCATCTCGTGTGGTGGCAGCGGCTCATCGTCCCCGCGATCGGGGGCGGGCTCGCGGGGTTCACGCTCTACCTTGGCACTCGCATCAGCTCGCGCAAGAGCAGCACCGATTACATGGAGGCGATTGCGCTGGGCGATGGCATCGTGCCGGCGCGGCTGAGCCTGGTGAAATGCCTCTCGGCCATGTTCACCATCGCGTCGGGCGGCTCCATCGGGCGCGAAGGGCCGTTGGTGCAGCTTGCTGCCATGCTCGCGTCGCTGCTCGGGCGTGTGCGCAAGATTCCCACACTGCAACTGCGCCTGCTCGTGGCGTGCGGCGCGGCGGCGGGCATCGCCTCGGCGTATAATGCCCCCATCGGCGGCGCGATGTTCGTGGCGGAGATAGTCCTTTGCTCGATGGCGATGGAGACGTTCGGGCCGCTGGTTTTTTCGTCGGTGGTGGCGACGCTCACCGTGCGCAATTTCCTCGGGAGCGATCCGCTCTACGAAATCCAGATGCCGGGCGTGCGGCTGAACTCGAACTGGGAGATCATCCCGTATCTCTTCCTCGGGATCACCGCCGGGCTGGCCGCGCCCTGGTTCCTGCGGCTGCTGCGGGTGAGTGAAACATTGTTTTCGAAGCTCACGCTGCCGCGGTTTGCGCGCATGACGCTTGGCGGGCTGGCGGTGGGCGTGCTCGCGATTTTTTACCCGGAGACATGTGGCAACGGTTACAGCGTGGTCAATGGCATCCTGCACGGGCATTACCTCTGGTACGGGCTGCTTTTGATTCTCGTGTTCAAGCTCGCGGGGACGGCGGCGACCTTCGGCTCGGGCGCGGTGGGGGGCGTCTTCACGCCCACGCTTTTCACCGGGGCGTGCCTTGGCT
>DASZPK010000634.1:0-2470 GCA_035550335.1 Chthoniobacteraceae bacterium
GGGGAACTGATCGCGCTCGGGGGGATTTACGCTAGGCTTTGCGAGAACAGCAGTCTTACGCAGAGCGGGACGGAGGTGCTGGCGGGGAAGTAAAGTTTTAAGCTTTAAGTGTTAAGTTTTAAGAAAAGAGATTTCTGACAGTTGCGGCGCGCTAAGGTTCGTTGCTGGACATTCGCTTGATGACCGCAATAAGCGGCTGGCCGAGGGCCCACCATGTTAAATGGTATTGCAGGATGGCGACGAATAGCAGAATCGCGAGGGTGCGTATGGCTTGGTATGCGGAACTGGCCCAGAGCGTCGCGATGCCGATGGCAGGGATGATGCACGCGAGCACCACGAGAAATTGGCATCCGCGGACAACGAGGAGGGTTTCGACGGGGAGGGCGTATTCGGAACCCAGCATGTCCTTGAAGATCAGGGCAAACTTTGGGATGAAAATGGCGGTCCGGATGTTGAAGTAGCTTGCGCCGATGAGCAGGGCGAGGAAACCGAGTTTCACGCCTTGGGAGAGTTGCGCGATTTCTTTTCGCAGCGCGGCGATGGAGGCGGGGGTGTCGTCCATGGGGAATTTGTAGGCGGCATGGCGGGGCGGGGTCAAGGGCGGAGGCTTGCTTGGAACTGCGGAAAGTTTTTTTACAAAAATCCGGGCAAGACCGGGGCGGAATCCGTCGAATCAAGAACGATGAGGTCGATGCGCTGCATAGGGTGGGTGATGGTCGCGATGTTTTGCGCGGCGGGGGGGATTGCGACAGCGGGCGGGCCGCCCGTGCCGCCGGGCGTGACGTTCGTGCCGGTTACTCCTCAACCGCCCGCAGCCGCGCAACCGCAAACACCACCCGCACCGACTCCGCAACCTTTGGTTGTGCCGGAGGATCTGGTCGTCCCCGTGGCGGCGGATGCGTTTCTGGCACCGCCGAAGGCCGCGGATATCACGGCGTTTGCGAACGATGTAAAACTGCCGCGCGATTTCAAGGGGGTGGCGCTGACGGTGGACAAGGAGAAGGTGATGGAGTTTTTCGCTGGCGGCGAGGCGCATCCCGCAAACAAGGATCGCGCCCGGTGGCGGACGCTGGCCGATTTCACGCTGCCGGATGCGATCGCGGCGGACCCAGCGTTGCAAGCGGCGAAGGCGGCGTCGGCAGGGATGCCGAACGGGAAGGTGTTTTACAATTCTTTCATCCATACGGGCGGGGTGGTGGCGACGAGCGCGGGGGCGGTTTATTTCTGGCAGTTGTGGAACGACCGGGTGCTGGAACTCGACGACGAGGCGGGGCGCGCGTGCCTGCTGGTGCTCGGTGCGGATGCGAAACCGCTGGCGCAGTTCGCGCATCCTTACGGGGGTTACGACGGGGCGGATGCGCCGGAGAAAAAGCTTTACGGGAAGCTCGTCGCGCCGCACGGGGGCGACATCGTGGCATTTGCAAACCGTCCCGGGGACGCGGGGGAAGGGCGTCGGAATTACCTTTGGCGCGAGCTGATGAATGCTTATTTCACGAATACGTTTGCGCGCGGCGATTACAACGGGATGCTCATGAAATTTGACGGAGGGTTGAATCCGTTTGCGTTTGATCCGAACCGAGCATTCGTGCGGTCAATGAATCCGGGGTTCCCCGGCAAGGGATTGAGGATGATGCCGCAGCAGCAGCCAAACATCACGCTTGAGAGCCTGCGCACGGCACTGGAAGGCGGGGCCGATGGGGATGTGATTTGCGATGGTGCAATGACGACGAAGGATGGCCGCGTGATTTTCTGGAGGATGAGCGCGGATGGGATGTTTTATCTCATGGACGACCAGCATCGCACCGCTTGCGTGAGCTCGAATATGAATGGCTACACTGTGGCGAGGATGGATGCGGCATGCGCGGATTTCGCGCTGGGTGGAAGCGCGCGCACGAGCATCCTGACTTACGGGGAAATCGGCGGCGGTCCGAGCTGGGAGCCGGGCCAGCCCGCGCCGCTCGCCCGCGAGGATGCGGTGCGCGATGCATGGGCGCGACTCGCCGAAGCGGTTGCGGCCGGCGACTCGAAAGACCCCGCGGCCTGGCGCGTGGCGCGGGTGGCGACGTCGCGGTTTTCATTGGCGGGCGCGAGGAAGTGGTATTACACCGTCTTTTTTGAAAACGCGAAAGAGCCGGGAATCGAGTTGCCCGTGATGGTGGCGATGGATGGGACAGGCGGGAGCATCTGCACGGCGACCGAGGCACAGACGAAACTGCAGCAGGCGGTGCAGCAATACCGGGTGGAAATGCAGCAGAGGGCGCAGGATGCGATGGGCATGGGGTTTGGCGGCGCAGGGGGATTTGGAGGGGCGGTTTTCCGGCCTGCTCCACCCTCGGCCGCGGCCAATGTGGCCGATGTCATGAAGTGAATTCGGACCGGCTGCCAGAGTTCGCCGGTGCTATTTCCAGCCGAGGTCGTGTTGCAAGGCGGCTGCGAGTTGGTCGCCCATGAGAAGGTGGGTCTTGCGTCC
>DASZPK010000635.1:0-12855 GCA_035550335.1 Chthoniobacteraceae bacterium
CCCGAGATGCCGACCTTCACGAGCACCCTCTCCTTCTCCTTCGTCGCATAATCGACGAAGCCTTTGATATTTTTCCCCTTCCCCTCGCGCGTCCCCTCCGCCACCCGCTGCCCATCCTGCTCGATCCCGAACGACGCAAACGGTTTCGAAAACTGGATCACGAAATAAATTTCGCGCCGTCCGCCCCAGCCATTGGAAATCCGGTAGCCGCTGATAGTGTCATTCCCCTCCACGGTGAGCGACGCCTCGACCGGGTCGTTGCCGACATTGTGAACGAGATCCAGGACGATGTGCGCTTCATCCGACTCCGGGAACGTGTAGCTGTGAAATCCGCACCGCTCCGTCGCCGTCAACTCCACCGCGATCTTCGGGTCGTCGAGAAACACCGCGTAATCCCCCGGCCGCGCATGCTCCTTCGCGTGCGAGAAGCGCGATTCGTAACCCTGACCCGGCGGTCCCGCGTTGAGCGACACCTTCCCCACCGTCGGCATCAAGAGCACATCGCCGAGGCATCCGCAGCCCGTTCCCGCGAGATGCGTGTGGGTGAAGCCGAGGATGATCGAGTCCGAATAATGATACCCCGAACTCCCGTCCCACCCGCGCTTCGGCGTGTCCGGGCTGATCTGCACCATCCCGAACGGCACCGTCGCCCCCGGGTAGGCATGCCCATGCCCCGCCGTCCCCACCATCGGCAGCCCTTCCCATGGCGGTCCCGAAGGCGTATCGGCTGCGGGAAGGTGCAGGGAGAGAACGAGGACAAGAACGGCGGAGTTAAACAACGTTTTCATAGCAGGGGGCGGGTTGTTTCCACGCCACCGTTGTATCCCGGCCCCTGCTTCCTTGCAACCCCGGCGTCCCTCAATCCGCCTGCGTGCACCACATCGTTCCCGGCTGCGGCCCCATCGTGAACTCGATCCTCCCGCCATCAGTCACCTTGCTGCACGGCAGGAACATCGAGCGCCACGCCTCGCCGTTCACCTTCACCGACTGCACGTAGATATTTTTGTCCGACAAATTCCCCGCTGTTATCGTGAACGTCTTTCCGTTCGAAAGATGCATTACCGCCTTCGGAATCTGCGGCGCGCCGATCACATAATTCCCGCTCGCCGGGCAGACCGGGTAGAATCCGAGGCACGTGAAGATATACCAGGCGGACATCTGCCCGCAGTCGTCGTTCCCGCAGAGGGAGTCCGCCTTGTTTCCGTATTGCGTGGTTACCACGCGGTGCAGCAACTCCGCCGCCTTCCACGGCTGGCCGGCGAAATCGTAGAGGTAAATCACATGATGGCCCGGCTCATTTCCGTGCCAGTATTCCCCGATGCAGCCGCGCAGGTCGTTTGGCTCCATTTCCTTTGAAAATCCCGGCGCCGCATCCGCAAACAGCGAGTCCAGCTTCTGCGCGAACTTTTCCCGCCCGCCCATCAGCCCGATCAACCCCGGCACGTCCTGGGGCACAAACCACGAATACTCCGTGCTCGTCGCCTCCGTTACATCGTGCAGCTTCTCGCCGCCGCCGAAAAGATGCGCGTCGAACGGATCGCGCCATTTCCCCGAAGAATCCTTGGGCCGCATCCAGCCGAGATCCGCGTCGTAGATGTTTTTGTAGCTCGCCGCCCGCTTCATGAAATAATCCGCGTCCTCCTTTTTCCCGAGTGCAGATGCCATCCGCGCGATGCACCAGTCGTCGTAGGCATACTCCAGCGTCTTGGAGAGCGATTCGTCCTCCTTGTCGCACGGCACCCACCCGAGCTTCGCGTAAGCGGCCACGCTGTCATAGTCCGGGTTCATCGCCGTGGCCTTCATCGCTGCGTATGCGCGCTCGGGGTCGAACCCCTTCACCCCGCGAAAATAACCGTCCGCGATCACCGGCGCGGCGTGATAGCCGATCATGCACCAGGTTTCGTTGCCCTGCAGCTCCCACATCGGCAGCAGGTGGTCCGCGCTCTGGTCGTAGTGCGCCAGCAAGGTGTTGATCATGTCCGAGTCGCGTTTTGCCTGCACCAGCGCCATCAGGGGGTGCTCCGCGCGGAAGGTGTCCCAAAGCGAAAACACCGTATAAACATGCGATCCCTTCGGGGCCTGGTGGATGTTCTGGTCGAATCCGCGATATTCGCCGTTTGCATCGTCATACAAATTCGGCGCGAGCGACGCGTGGTAGAGCGAGGTATAAAACGTCTCCTTCTGGTCCTGCGTCCCCTCGATCTCGATTTCCCCGAGTGTCGCGTCCCACTTCGCCCGCGTGGCATCGCGCACCTTTTCGAAATCCCAGCCCGGTATTTCATTGTCGAGATTTGCCAGCGCATTCTGCGCGCTCACGGCGGAGACGGCCACTTTCACCTCGATCGCCTCGCCCGCGTGTGTCTTGAATTTCGCCAGGAACTGCAGGTTCGTCCCCGCCGCCTCCCGATTGCTGCGGAAGCGGTAGGTGTTATACACCACCGGCTTCCCCGCGCTCACGATCTCCGTCGAGTCGAATGGGCGCGAATACCGCGCCGCGAAATAGAGATACCGCTCCTTCGCCCAGCCATTGACGAGATGAAACCCGGTGATCGTCGAGGCATCCTCGATCCGCACGCGCGACTCCGCCACGGTCCATTTGCCGCCGTTGATCACGTGGCCCAAGTCAGTGAGGATCGACGCCTCGTCGCTCGCGGGAAATGTGAACCGCATGATCCCGGCGCGCTCCCCCGCGGTGAGTTCCACTGTCACGTCCGGCTTGGTCAGTTTTACTTTGTAGTACCCCGCGGAGGCTTCCTCCGAATCGTGCGAATACGCCGACTGGTAACCCTCCGCCGGCTTTTCGCGCGCTCCCGCCGTGAATGCCGGAGCGCCCACTTGCGGCATGAAAAGGAAATCGCCGAGGTCCGGGCAGCCGGTGCCTTCGAGGTGAGTCAGGGTGAAGCCCATGATGGTCGGGTCTTCGTAGGCATAGCCCGAGTCGGTTTCCCAATTCGTGTTGTCCGTGTCCGGGCTGAGCTGGATCATGCCGAAAGGCGCCGACGGGCCCGGGTACGTATTTCCCTCGCGCCCCTTCGTCCCCACCATGGGACGCACATAATCCGAAAGCGGCCCTTTCCCAGACTGCGAGGCGTCCTTGTCCCCGCCGAAAACCTGCAAAGCCGGCGCCATTGCCAGCAACCCCAGCCACAACACGCGATGCATTTTCATGGATGTATAACAACGTTGTCACCCTCCCGCGGGTGGGTGCGACGACCCCACTCCTATCCTTCCGCGCCGCCATTTGCAACCGCGCGCTTGCGGAGCGCCCCGGGGTGGCCATGTAAAAAACATATCCGCCAGGAAACCATCAGGATTGCTGCCCGCCAATTTTGGATGCGGCGCCCGTCGTGGAAAGTTTCATCCACTCCACGTGGATGGCAAGCTTGCGTGTGTCATGGCTGAGGCCCATCCCTGCCGGGCTGGCGGCTTGCGGGAGGCGGAAGGTAAGCAGGTTGCCGGTTCGCAGGAGTTCCCGCGGGAGTTGCGCCGTGAAAACGGCGGCGTCCACTGCGCGAAGGTTCCATGTGCAAATTTTCCGGCCGTTCAGGAAAACGGCGACGTTCTGCCGGTTCCGCCGTTTGGAAGGAAGGAAAGGGCGCATCTTGATTTCAAGAGTCAACGGCTCGATTTTTTCGAGGCCGAAAATGATCTCCGCCTTTTTCCCATCGGACCAGCGGCAGGGGCCTTCCGGCAAACTCCAGCCCGACACAAGGTATTTTTCGGCCCGCGAATCTCCGAAATCGAGCCGTGCCGGGAAGAGCGGGGATTTGACCGGGATGAGACTGCCTTTCACAAGATGGATTTCCTCGATCTGCACGGCCAGGAGCGGCTTCCACTCTTCCGCGCGCCGGTGTTCGACGACCAGTTCGCACGATCCCGCCGGCAGATCCGCAACGATCACGAAGCCCGCTTTGAATCCAGCTGGGAGACGCGGCTCCCTTTTCGCGATATCGACCCGTGTGTAACAATGGCTGATGGATGCAAGCTCGCGCCCCTCGTGGTTCACCCGTAGCGCGCCGGTGGCGCCGGCATCATGCGCATAGCTAAAACCCTCCAGCCGGATTTTGCGCCGGCTCCAGCAGAGCGCGGCAGGTTCCTCCAGGAGGCTGGTGGCATTCTCCCGCAGCCACGTGGCGGTAATCCTGCGCATGCCCGAGGCAGGCGCGATTTGGGAGATCAGGTTTTCCAGCCATCTCCACCCGCGCAGGCCTGCCTCCCGGCGGAAATGGTAAATGAAGTAGCGAAAAGTATCCGCGTGGTCCGCCAGCGCGAACTGGCCGGCAAAATATTCCGTCACGCTACGGAAATGGAACGGCCAGCGCCACCACGGCAATTCACGGCCGAGAAATGCGGCATACAACCGCGCGGTGACGGCCCAGTCCCTCGGTTTCGTTTTGAGCTCGTGAATGCGCCGCTCGCGGCGCGTCGTCCCGTTCCGCCGCAATGTCCGCAGCGCCTCCTCCGGGATTTCGGCGCATCCCTCACGCCGCAGCCATTCGAGTGAATGCAGCACGGCGGGCGTCTCTTCCATTGCTCGCGCGCGCGATGCGAGGCGGTCCCAATCCATGTCCGCGCCGCGCCGGCGCACGATCATCGCGCAATCCGCGAGCCACCGCATCGGGGGCGTGTGCGGTGTCCAGTTGAAACCGTGGCGGCAGGCGTGGATGATTTCATCCTCCGGGCAAAACGCGCGGCACGGCACGCCGCGGAATTCCGTCTCCTCCGAGGCCTCCCACGCCATTTTATCGTCGTGGAGGGTGGCTTGGATGCCGCTGCGCCAGTGGAGTTCCACCTGGATCATCGGGTGCGGCGGGTGCCACTGCTCAATGCTGTAGTGGCGCAACGATTCTTCATAGCCTCCCGACTGCCAGCCTGCGGCCCTCAATCCTTCCAGCGCGCGGTCGCGCTCCTCCGGCGGAATGAGCAGGTCGCAATCGGCCATCGGGCGCAACGAGGGATTGGGATAATAACGCTGCCCCAGCGACGCCCCCTTGAGCAGCAGCATCGCGATATTCATTCCGTGAAGCGCGAGCGCGAGACGTCGCAGGGCATCGAGTTTCATTGTGGTCTCGAGGAATTGAAAACGGCACGCGCTGTCAATGCGCGCAAGGAGCGGGTCTTTCACGCCGAGCCGGCCCATATTCCAGCGCAGCAGGGGCAGCAGGCGGAACGATCCGCCGTCGAGATCGTCGAAAACAATGTTGTCACGCCATTCCCGGAACGCCGCCGTGGCCGGTTCCCCGTCGAGCAGCGCGGCGCGCGTCAGCGCGAGATGCGTTCCCTCCGGCCAGAGCGTGCTGGGGAAATCGTCCATCGGCTATGGTGCGCCGCCCGCGGCCCGGGCCCGGTCGAGTCTCTGCTTGATGGCGCGCAGGTAATCGCCGCGCGTGGCGCGTTCGCCGCGCCCTGCGTTGTTCGCGTGCAGGCGGCGGCGCAGCACCAGATGCGGCGGCACCACGTGGCGCAGCCCTGCGGCTTCCGCCCGCGAAAACCAATCCACAATGTCGGCCAGACCCATTTCCGGGGAAAACGGCCCCACGCGCTCGAAAGCCTCGCGGCGGATCATCATGAGATTCGGCAACCGCGCGGGTTGCGCCCCGGCGGGGCAATGGATCGCCGCCGCTTCTTCCGGCGCAAGGTCCGGGCTGGGAAACTGCTCCATCAACCCGAACACCGCCTCCAGCCGCGGATCGGCGAGCAGCGCCTCCATTTGCCATTCGAACCTTTGCGGCGCGCACAAGTCGTCCGCGTCGAGCATTGCAAAAAAATCCCCGCGCGCCACGGTCGCGCCTCGGTTGCGGGCATGGGCGCTGCCTCGCCGCGGTTCGTGTTCGCAACGCGCCCCCCATTGGCGCGCAATTTCCGCCGTGGCGTCCGTTGAGCCGTTGTCCACGACGATGGTTTCCAGCGGCTGGAGCGTCTGCGCGCGGACGCTCTCCAGCGCTTCGCCGAGGTAACGCGCGGCATTGAACGCCGGGATGATCACGCTGATCCCCGGCACGCTCACTGCCCCGCCTTTCTGCGCACGCGGCCGTGCAGCGCCCGCAGCAGATCGCTTTGCACGCCGGGCCGGCTGTAAGTGACGTTGTTCCCGTGCACGCCCTTGAAAAGCAGCACCTCCGGCAGCATCCCGATCTCCTCCCCGGCATGCTGCGCGCGCAAGATCCAATCCACGTCGTCCGCTGCATTGCGATAGGTTTCGTCGAACAAGCCAACGCGGTTGAACACCTCGCGACGGTAAAGCAATGTCTCCGGAATGAGCGCGGCGAGCTCCGCATCGGGCGGGTTCACCGCAAAACTCGGGGGCCATTCATCGGAGCCTTCGTGCAGGAAATGCCGTGTGTGACAACTGCAGATTCCCGCGCCGGGATGCTCCGCGAGCCAGCGCGCCTGCTTTTCGAGTTTGTGTTCCGCCCACAGGTCGTCGCTCGACATGAATGCGATCAGCGGGTGCGTGCCCTGTGCGATGCCGAAATTCCTGGCGATCGCAAGCGTGTCGCGCTCGTTGCAAAAATAGCGGACGCGGTCGTCAAAACTTTTCGCGATGGCCGCCGAGCCGTCCGTCGATGCTCCATCCACGATGATCAACTCGACCCGCACCCCCGCCTGTGCCAGCACGCTTTCCATGGAAGACCGCAAAAATTTTTCGCCGTTGTAGACCGGCATGATCACGCTCACGCAAGGAATCCCGGGTGCGGCGCTCATGGAGCCTCCTCCAGCAGCCGGCGCGTGAGCGCGGCGACGTTGTGCGCATCCGTCCCGAGATCGAGGTGGAACGCGGGCAGTCGCTTCGCAAGCCGGGCAAAAAATGCAAAAGCCTCGCGCCCCCCGCGCGGATACAGGAACAACGAACTCGGCGCCAGCGCGCGCACCGCCTCCGCTGCGGTCGCCGGGCGGGCGCATGTTTCCGCTGCGCCGGTGACGCGCGGCAGCAGGATCATTTTTAATGGCAGTTCCACCGGGCCGTCGCCTTCGAGGAGCATTACGTCCTTGTCATCCGCAGTCCATGCGGCTTTGCGTTGCGACCACGAGGCGAGGGCCGGAAAGCGCAGGCTGCCCGGGAGCAATTTCACCGAGCGGTAGAGCGCGAAGACACGCGGCGGTTCGTCGGCCAGCACGCACAAGTCATCGCCAAGATGGAGCAGCCCCGCCTCGCTCGCGAGGGCCGCCGTGGTGGATTTGCCGGAACCCGATTTGCCCGCGAGCAATGCCCCGCCCGATGGCACGCCGATGGCCGCCGCGTGGGCGATTTGCCGGCCGGCGCTCTGGAAACACCATTGCAAAAGCGGCAGAAACGGGGTCGCCCGGTGGTAGCCCGGCAAGTCCCGCGCATCCGGCATCCAGAAAATCGCGCGCCGCGATTCCCGGTCGTAAAAACTCACGGCACCGGAATCGTGACTCACATGCCCGGCAAAACGCTCATCCGCCAGGTCGGTGGACTCGCCTTTCGCCGCGGGATTCGCGAGCATCGGGCGCGGGAAGGGAGCCGGCGCGCCCGTCGATGCGCTATCCCAGACATTCAGCGTGAAATCCTCCGGCCCGTCCTGCCCCTCCGGCATGACCAGGTGCTCCAGCGACGGAAGCACGATTTCCCGCATCTCCCGCGATGCAAACCGGAGCTTGAAAATCCTTCCCCCCGCCTTCACCCGGCATTCCGTGCGGGAGGCGCGCCTTGCCGCCGCTTCCTCGAATGCGGTGTTGAGTTTTTCAAACGTAACGTCTAGCGAATCCCTCATGGGCCGGTTGCCGGGTCGCCCGTGGGCTTCGCGTGCGGCCAGCCGCGTTCATCCACTTCATGAATCGGGTCGAGCATCAGCAAATCCTGCAAATCGGTGAACTTCCTCAGAACCGGCAGCGAAGCCCCGGCCGGCGCTGCGCCCACGGGAGCGCCGAGCACATCCGGCGCATCGACCACGATCAATTGCTCATCGCGGAGTTCATTAAGAAACGCGCGCACCACCGCCCGCGCCGCGGCCTCGTCCACATTCTGTTTCGCCTGGTACAGCGAGGCAAGCTGGTCTTCCGTGGCGCCCTTTCCGATTTCCTTCCAGAGCTGGAGTCCTGCCTCATTGAGGCTGAAATAAACACCGATGCGCAAATTCACGATCACCGTCTCGCTGTCGAACGATTCGTGAATCACGTCTGGTGTATTGATTCGGATCGGCATGGCGCGGGTGTTTGTTTTACCGGGTTAAATCAAACCATGTCAATCCGACGCTCTTAATTCACTTTGTACTGATTTCCTTGATTGGACGTTAAAAGCCTTGTTCCCGGACATTTTTCCCGCTAGGGGAAGGGGCGATGCTGCCACTTGCCGTATTGCTTCCGACCCGCAACGCAATGGCGTTCCTGCCCGATCATGTCAACATGATGCGGAAATGGCTGGATTTGGTGGAGGAGGTCGTGGTCGTGGACAGTTCGTGGGATGATTCCCTGGCCTACTTGGAAAAGGAGCTCGCCGGTTTCAATGTGCGCTTTTTGCGGCATCCCGCGGGGCTCTATCAATCGTGGAACAGCGGGATTAATCTCATTCGCTCCCGCTACGTTTACATTTCCACCGCTGGTGATTCGATCCACCGCGCGGGCTTGAAGCATCTTGTGGAGGTGGCCGAACGGGAAGCCTGTGATGTAGTCGTGAGCCCGCCGGATCTTCTTACGGAAACCGGGCGCCCTTTCGAAGGGGCCAGATGGCCTGTCCATCACATCATTTCCTTCCTCGACGCCCGGGAGCCTGTCTGTTTCGAAGGAATCCCATTATTTTTCCTGGCGATGTCGTTTTTTCCTGGCGCGATCCTCGGCAGTTCAGCCAGCAATATATACCGCACAAAGACCCTTCAGGAGAACCCCTTCCCCACTGGTTTTGGGACTGTGGGCGACACGGCTTGGTGTGCCGAAAACGCGTTCAAAATCCGTTTTGGCGTATCGCCATTGCGGTCGAGCAGTTTCATCCATCATCCCAAGACTTACCCGCTTTCCGAATACGCGGTGGATGGTGTCACCGCGAAGTTATACAGCCTCGCGCTGGCCGCGTTGAACCGGGCCGCTGAGGATTCGCCCGAGATCAGCGCATTGGCGCAAAGCATGAACCTCTCACAGAGCATTCGTTCAAGGATTGATTTCGATCGCTGGCGTGCCAGGTTGACCAGCAGCAGGCAGGGGTCGGTGCCATGGTTCGTGAAACCCGGTGCATGGGCCGCCCGCGTCAGTCGCGATGCCGCTGCGAAACGGTGCTGGGAATTAACCAACAACACAACGAACCTCAATGGCTACAGGAGACTGGTGGACCAGTGCCTCGGCCATTTTGTTCCGAAATGGACTTGAACTGGAAGTAGTCTCAATTTTTCGTAGATTGTTCAATATAAACAGCCGCCGGGGTGGCGAAATTGGCAGACGCGCCAGACTTAGGATCTGGTGGAGCAATCCTTAGGGGTTCGAGTCCCCTCCCCGGCAGACCCTCATTCGCACTCCTTTAAGCCGCGCGCTCACGTTCCCCACCCAGTTTTTACCTTGCCTTGATGATGCGTGTGGTTGACTGTTTTACATCGGTTTTCACCGCGTGAATCCCTATCATTCGCGCCACATTTCGCACATCATCGGTGTCGCCAATCCCGGCCACGTTTTTCAAAAACCAGCATGGTTCGCGGGCGAGCCTCTCCAGATCTTCTTCGCCGACGTCGTTTCCGAGGCTGACGCCAGCCAGTACCACACCCGCGCACCGGGCATCGGGGATATCCGCCAGGCGCTCGATTTTTTCCGCGTCGTGTGGAGCGCGAAGGACTCCCGGATTCTCGTCACCTGTGACTACGGCGCATCCCGCTCCCCCGCGCTGGCGTATCTTTTCATCGCCGATGATCTCGGGCCGGGTCGCGAATCCGAGGCATTCAAACTCATGCTCGAAATCCGCGACATCGCCGTCCCCAATGGATTGGTGGTCCGTCTCGGCGACACCCTGCTGAAGCGAAATGGAGCGTTGCTCGGGCCTTTGAAAGAACATTACAAAAAGATCGAGGCCGATCTGTTCAAATAAAAAATATTCATCGCGCCTTGGGAGCGGGATTGCATTGCTTGGAGCTTAAACCACCCGCCGCCATTCGATTGAGGCCCTGCTGTTCCGCTCTCATCGGTTCGAGTTTCCACTTTCACTTTTCACCGCGAGCCATTACTTTTGCGCCCCACAGCTTTCCCGATGGCAAAAGTCTCCCTCAAGAACGTTTGCAAAAACTACAAAGGCGAAAAAGGACGCGATGTCTCCGCCGTCGTCGGCCTTGACCTCGAGGTCGCCGACCGCGAATTCGTCGTGGTAGTCGGTCCCTCGGGCTGCGGAAAATCCACCACGCTGCGCCTGATCGCCGGCCTCGAGGAAATCACGAAAGGCGAGATCCACATCGGCGACCGGCTTGTGAACGACGTTCCGCCCAAGGACCGCGACATCGCGATGGTCTTCCAGAATTACGCGCTCTACCCGCACATGTCGGTGCGCGAAAACATGGCGTTCGGCCTCCAGTTGCGCAAATACCCGAAGGCCGAGATCGCCAAGCGCGTCGGCGAGGCCGCGAAAATCCTCGGCATCGAAAACCTCCTCGACCAGCGCCCGAAATCGCTCTCCGGCGGCCAGCAGCAGCGAGTCGCCGTGGGCCGCGCCATTGTGCGGCAGCCGAAGGTGTTTCTCTTCGACGAGCCCCTCTCGAACCTCGATGCCAAGATGCGCGTGCAGATGCGCACCGAGATCACCAAACTTCACCAGCGGCTCCAAGCCACGATGATTTTTGTCACGCACGACCAGGTTGAGGCCATGACCATGGGCCAGCGCATCGTGGTGATGAAGGATGGCGTCGCCCAGCAGATCGACACACCGCTCGCGCTTTACAACACGCCGAAAAATCTTTTCGTCGCCGGCTTCCTTGGCAACCCCCCGATGAACCTCATCACTGGCAAATTAAAAGCCGGGGCGGGAGATGCGGTCATCTTCAACGAGGGAGGCGATGGCGTGCTTGAACTCACCATTCCCGCACGCCCCGAGGCCAAACCGTGGATCGGAAAGGACATCGTGCTTGGTGTGCGCCCCGAGTCGATTCGCATGGCGGAGACCGCCGCGAAGGTGCCCGGCAGCCGGTTCCAGGCGGTGGTCGATCTGATTGAGCCGATGGGGGCCGAGACAAACTTTTACGTGCAGACCGGCGCCCACACCATCATTGCCCGCTGCGAAACTCCCGCCGACCTCCGCGAAACCGGGCACCGCCTGCAATTCGATGTCGACGCCGCCAAGGCCCACCTCTTCGATCCCGCGACCACGGACCGCATCGTCCAGCCTGCGCCGTCCGTGTGACTGTTTTGTAAATTCTTTCGAATGCCGCGCTATTTCATTGCGCGCCGCACCCGCACCCGCCAGATTCCAACGCCGTGAAACTGGCGGATTTTTTCCGGCGCCTTCGGGGCCGGTTCCAATATTTCTTTTCGTTGCCCGGGTTTCGCAAACGCCCCGCGCTCACGATCTGGCGCGCCCTGGCGTGGCGGGCGCGCTGCTGGCTCGGCGTGCCGGCGGTGGTGCGCGTGCCGGGCGGCGCGAAACTGGTGCTGCCGCCGAAATGGCACGGCGAGGGGGCCACGCTGTTTTACATTGTGCGCGAGTATTACGAGCCGGAATTCCGGTTCCTCCGGCGGTTCCTCAACCCGGGCGAGACGTTCGTGGACGCCGGGGCGAACTGCGGCGTGTACACCTTCGCCGCGGCCGGCATCGCGGGGGAAAAAGGGCTGGTGCTCGCTTTCGAGCCGGGGCATGAGCTTTATGCCGGCTTGCAGCGCGGCGTGAAGCTGAATGGATTCAAGCACGTCCGCCTCTTCGAGGCCGGGCTCTCGGACACCACCGGGTCCGCGAAGCTTTACGCGCACCCGCACGGCGCGAGCAGCTTTTCGCTCGGGCGCTCCGGCGGCAATGCGGACGGCGCATTTTTCGAAATCCAGGTCCGCAAACTGGACGATGTGCTCGACGCGGAGGGTGTGGCGAGGGTGGATTGCATCAAGATGGATGTCGAGGGCGCGGAGGAGTTGATCCTGCGCGGCGCGCCGCGGCTGTTCGAGCGCTGCAAGCCGCGCGTGATTTTCGAGATCAACGCCACCGCCATCGCCGCGCTGAATTTGCAAACCGCCGGCGCGTGGGATTTCCTGAAGGCGCGCGGCTACGAATTTTTCAGCCTCGACGAGGAGGGCGGCGTGTCGCCTCTGGCCGTGCCGCCCGGCGGGGGAAACGTGATTGCGCTGCACCCGGGGAAGCCATGACCATCCGCGTAATCCGCTGGCCGGAGGAACTCGACGCCGTGCGGGACCTGGACACGGCCTTCACGAGCGACCGTATTTTCCTCGTGGAGAGTGATAAACAATCGTTTACATTGGTTGAACAGCCTGCCCTGCCGCCCCTGCGCAAGGTTTATCCCATGGACGCCATCGGGTCGCAAATCCTCCCGGCCGACCGCACCCTGGTCGCCGAGCACGACGGCGCGGTGATCGGCATCGCTTCCATGAGGTATGAGGCATGGAACACCCGCGCGATGCTGCGCCAGCTTTACATCTCCGCCTCCCACCGGCGGATGGGCGCCGGCCGCGCGCTGGTGGATGGCATCGCGACGATTGCCCGCCGCCTCGGGGCGCGCTGCCTCTGGGTGGAGACACAGAACACCAACTACCCCGCCATCCGGTTTTACCTCGACTCGGGGTTCGAGCTTTGCGGGCTGGACACCTCGCTCTATGCCAACTCCAGCGACCCCGCCGCGGAAATCGGCCTGTTTTTCGCCAAGCCGCTCGTTTCCTGATGAATATTGCGCGGGTCGGGCCGTCGAACCCAACGACACATTAAGTTTG
>DASZPK010000636.1:0-6704 GCA_035550335.1 Chthoniobacteraceae bacterium
AGTTTGCAGGCAACGCCGCAGGCGGGTCGCCAGCGCAGTGAGCCGGAGTGTCTGATTTCCTGAGGGATTAGAGGAATATTCTTGACGGGGCAGTGCGCCCCATGTTAGTAATGCGCCAATCACCAAGGCAAGGCGCATGACTAATGCCAAAAGGATCAGTGTACCTTGGCTCGTTTTTACTGGCAACCGGCAACCCCAACAAACAACAGGAATAAAACATGAAACATAGCGAAACCAACGGCAACACCCACCCGCAACAACCCACACCCAAGATGGATCTCTGCGAAATCTCACGCGTCTACGGCCACGCCGCCATCCTGGCGATGCGGGACAACGAGCGGCCCTTCAATCCCGATGATTTCAAGCCCGCGCCCATCGTCATTCCCGCCGGCTCCAGCGGCATGGCGGCGCTCGATGGCTCCATCGCCGTGCCCCGGCAGAAATACATCACGTTTTTCATCCCGAGCGAACTGCGCGATTACACTCCCGCGCACGGCATCGTGCTCGTGGGCGATTGCCATATCATGCGCGGCGAGGTCTTCATCATCGGCGGCGAACCGGGCGTCGGCAAAAGCCTCTGCGCCACGTGGCTCGCCATGGCGGGCGCGATGGGCACCGAGTGGTTCGGCCTCAAAATCCACCGCCCCTTCAAGACCATGATCGTGCAGACCGAGAATGGCCGTTACCGCCTGCAAAAGGAATTCAGCGCGCTCCCGTGCGAACAGCTCGATGCCTGGATCCGCGTGAGCGAGCCGCCCCCCTTCGGCCTCACGCTCACCAACGCCGAATTCCAGCACGACATCCGCGCCGCGCTCGAGGAGTTCAAGCCCGACTGCGTCATCCTCGACTCGTGGAACTCCGCCGCGCGCGACGACAAGCAGCGCGACTACAGCGAGACGTTCGACGCCCTGCGCGCCCTGCTCCCCAAGGGCCCCGACAAACCGGCCCTCGGCATCGTGGCCCATACCCGCAAGCCCCAGCCCGCCGAGAAACGCACCGGCGGCACCGGCCTCATGCACATCCTCGCCGGCAGCCATGTCCTGAGCAGCGTGCCCCGCAGCGTCTTCGTTATGACCCGCGCCAGCGAGGATGAAAGCGACGACCGCGTCGTCTGGTTCAACCCGAAGAACAACAACGGCGAGCTCATCCAGCGCACCGCCTGGCGTCGCGGGAATGGCGGCTTCGAGGCGGTGGGGGATTTTGATTGGGAGGCGTTTGATAAAACAGCGGAAGGAGGAGCGCCGCAAAAAGTGACCATCGACCATCTGCGCGAAGTATTCGAAAGCTGCGACACCATGGAACTATCCGACGCTGTCGAGCGCCTCATGATCGTCGCCGGCGTGAGCCAATCAACCGTCTATCGCGTGCTCGGCGAGGGCGGCCAGTTCGCCGCCCACCTCACCCGCAACGGAAAGATGCTCGCCTTCAAGGAATGAGCGGGAATTTTTTCTTATTATTACCCAACCCCGGGATTTGGTAATAATAAGAAAAACGCCTCCCGGTGAAATGGTAGGGTCAGCCCCTACCGGTCGCTGGCAGAATTTCGCTGGAAACGAAAACCAAGCAAGGGATTTTCCAAGCAGAGAAAGGAAAAATTCCTGGAGAGGGTATGTACAGCTTATGCTTTGGGTATTTAAAGCATTCGGAGCAATCCCCTTTTTCTTATTATTACCAAACCCTAGGGAATGAGATAATAAGAAAAAAAGTGGACAGCGATTCTGCCACTGCCAGCGAAGGGCTCCACTTCCGTTCTGTATCCAGTCAGAATTTGAGCCTGCCCCTATTGTCATCCTGCGAAAAAACTGGACGATCTGGATTCTGGTCACTGACTCCCGCTTTCAATTGCCCGCCTTCAGTACAGGCGTAGATTTCACTGACGACGCAAGCTTTTTGATTTTTAGCAAAATATCCTTCTCGTCGGCAATCATCTCCTGGGAAGTAAATCCGCGGGTCCGGACCTGAAACAGCACTTCCTCCCATTGAATATAGAGGCTCAGCATACCTCCCATTTTTAGATTTTGGAGAATTGCCATAGCGCAATCTGTCTTTGAGCCTTTCACTGCATCATACAAAGCCGTTTCGTAAGTGCGACTAACCTTGAATGCATCAATGCCATGATCCAGCAGATACCGCACCATTTTCAAGTCATTCCCGTGTACCGCAACGTGAAGTGCGGTTCGTCCACTTACATCAGCCGAAGTGCTAATCTGTGCATTGGCCTTTAACATTGCATCTATTACAGTGGTGTTGTCATTTTGTGTCGCGGCGAACAAAATGTAGCCCGGGCTGGTTACTGCCAATGCAGTGAAATGCGGGTCCTTTATGAGGTCATCGATGGCTTTGTCGTCCCGCTTGCCTATCGCGATCAACAAGTCCCATTGGTATTTGTTCAACTCCGTCCCTAATTGGATGGCGGCTTGGGCCATTGAAGCCTTGTCGTCGTTTTGGGACATCAGTGCTTTTGGCGTCAACAAAATAAATGTGAAAACAACAGCAGTTATTTTTGTCCTTATTCGCATATAATCTTTCTATTAAACACCGAATTCGATGCCCGCTATCACTAGAGAAAATAAGAGAAAATAAAAAGGTGTAATTCACTGACAATTGACACGCCCACGCATCATTTCGTCGGCCAGATCGGACTGGGAGATGAAGGGGTAAGCACGCGATGCCCTGTGAATGAGCGCACGCGCAGGGGCGCGGCGGCGACGCGCGTATCGATCCCGTGTTCGCGGATGAAAACGGCGAGTTCAGCCAGTTCCGAAGGCGAAAGCTCGTCGATTGCGTTCTTGATTTCAGCGAGGCTCATCGGGGAAAACGCTAAACCCACGGGGATTTAAACGCAATTACGGACTGACAGGCGCCCTTTCGGCGTCCCGGCGCTGTGTCTTGCTAGCCGTCCTTTTTCTTATTATTACCAAAACCCGGGGAAACGTAATAATAAGAAAAAAAACGCGCCTCCTTCACAGAGGTGGACTTCGGGGCCAACAGAATAAAATACATCCGCCCCCCGGCCAGCCGTCGATGTATTTTCTAAAAGGCGGTCCTCGTGAAACACACTCTCCTTCTCCTCCTGCCGATCCTCGCCCTCGCGGGCTGCGCCACGCAACAATCCTCCACCCGCGGCACCCATCCCCTCTCGCGCGAGATGCGCCAGGAAGGGGTCGAGCCCGCCTTTTTCTCGGTGACCGACAAGGACACGGAGATGCGAATGGCGGTGCGCGATGCGCGCGGCTCGGTGGATAAATTCATCGCGGCGCTGCAAAGCCCGGCGAAGACGCAGCACGATTTCGAGGTGAAAAAGCCGTTCGTGCAGGATGGCAACGTGGAGCACATCTGGCTCTCGCACGTCACCTACAGCGGCCACCGTTTCCATGGCAACGTGGATAACCACCCGAAGTTCATCAAGGGCCTGAAATTCGGCCAGCATGTCTCGGTGAATCCCGACGAGATTTCCGACTGGGCTTACATCGATAACGGGCAGCTGGTGGGCGGGTACACCGTCCGCGTTCTGGCTGGCGGGATGGATGAAGCCGGTAAAAAGAAACTGCAGACGCAGGGGAATTTCCGCATCGGCAACGAATAACCGCGAATTGCGCACAACCACTTACTTATAGCGATATGAAAACGATCCGAGTCATGATGCTGGCGGCAGCCGCGCTGGCGGTGGTGTTGCTCGGCGGATGCGCCGACGACGGGCCTTACTACGGGCCGGGTTATTATTCCGGGCCTTACTATGGCGATTGGGGGCCGTATTACGGCGGGGTGTATGTGAACGGCTATTACCACCATGGCGGGTATTACGGCGGGCATCACTTCTACGGGAGCAGCTTCGGCCACGGCGGAGGATTCAGCCACGTGAGTCACGGCGCGGCGGTGCACAGCAGTGGCGTGGGCAGGGGCCGGCGGCACTAATCGAGATTTCCTTGTCGTAAAAGCGCTTTCCCAGCCCCGGCAGGGGCATTGGATATTCCCCGGGGTTCGAATCCCACTGGCGTATTTAGTTAATGCGCCCGCGAAAGTCCGTGAGGGACGACTGAGAATAGGCAGGCAGTTTACTGCCTGTGCAAACGCGTAGCTAAACCGGCGTAGTCCCGTCAGGGACGGAAGAGAGCGCCCTTTCGTCCCTGACGGGACTTTCCACGGCATGCGTCGCCGGGTTAGGCGAGCTTGCAAATTTCAGCGCCAGAGGCGCGGCATGTTTATAGTGGCAGATGCGTGAATGAACCAAGCTCCGTCAGGAGCGACATGTAAAATACGATGCGCTCCAAAGATGCCGCTCCTAACGGAGCTGATCTTTCTCTTCAAATATTTTCTACAGACATACCGCGCCTCTGGCGCTCTGGTTTGCTGCTGCGTTTCGCTTAACTAAACGCCAGTGGGTGCGAACCCCCCGGTTGCGCGTCAAAGCTCAAAACGAGAGCCCGGAGAGCGACGGAACATCCCGCTCACGCCAGCGCCCTGGCGTATAACTCCGCAATCTTCCCCGCGAAACGCTCGCGGGAAAAATGCTCCGCCCGCTTGTAGCCGCGCTCGATGAGCTTCTGCCGGTGCGCGTTGTCCCCCAGCACTTTTGCAAGGCCGGCGGCGATCGATTCCACGCTCAGCGGCTCCACGTATTCCACCGCGTCGCCGCCGACTTCCGGGAGCGACGTGGTGGAACTGCACACCACCGGGCAGCCCGAGGCCATCGCCTCCAGCACCGGCAGGCCGAACCCCTCGGAATGCGACGGGAACACGAGGCAGCTCGCCGCCTGGTAGAGCGCCGCAAGCATCGGGCGCGACACGTAGGCGAGCTGGCGCACATCCTGGCCCCGCCCTTTTTTGACGTGCGTGAGCACGCTCAACTCCTCGTCGCCTGCCCAGCCCGGCTTGCCCACGAGCACCAGCGCCTGGTCGCTCCCGAGCGAGAGATAGGCTTCCACGAGGCGGCGTACGTTTTTTCGCGAATCCAGGGTGCCGACGAAAAGGATGTAATTGCGCGGCTCGAGGTTGAACACCTTCATGGTCATGTCGATCGTGCGCGGGTCGGCGTCGGCGCGCGAAATCCCGCTGTAGAGATGGGTGACGACGATCTTCTCCTCGGGCACGGTGAAATGGCGGAGCAGGTCGGCCTTGGTGCTCTCGGAGTCCACGGCGACCGCGCGGGAGTTGCGCAGCGAATCCTTCACGCGCTGGTAAAACAACGGGCGCAGCTCGTCGCAAAGGTGCGGGTAGAGGATGGGGATCAAATCGTGGATGGTCGTGATCTGCACGGCCTCCTTGTGCCGGAGCGAAAGCGGCTGCGTGGCGTGCCACACGCGGTATTTTTTCGCGGTCTGGAAGGTGGCGATCGTTTTGGTCTTGATCTGGATCGCGCGCGAGGCGCGGTAGCAATTGAACAGCACGGAGCATCCCATGCCGTGCGGGAAGACCGAGTCGGGCACGACCGGGCCGCCGTGGCCGTTCACGGGCGGGACATGCATGGCCTTCACCGAGCCGAATCGGATGCGCTGTTTCAGCACGCGGCGCCAGCCCGTCACGTCGCGCTCGTTGCGGTGCGGGTGGTCGTAGAGCATGGACGTGGCGACCAGTGGGTTGCCATCGGTGCGCGAACTCACGAGCAACTCGGGCGTCGCGCCGAGATCCTTGAGGACGGAAATCAACTGCAAGCCGTAGCTCTTGATGCCGGTGCCCGCCGGCATCGCAAGATCATGCGAGTCGATCAGCACATCCAAACCAGAAAGCCCGTTTTTATTCATGAACAACCCGCCCCATTCAGGTGCGGAAACTGAACATGACGGGGAAAACGAGTCAACGCTTTTCAGGTGTTACGACGATCACCGCGGCCCGCTCCCTCTGAGAGCCAGAAAATATGTGGCGTTTTCCACCACGGGCGCAATGGGGTGCTTGTGATTTGAAAGAGTCTGCCGCGAAATGTGTAGAGTCCGCTGTCTCAGCGGAGGCGCTGGATGTCGCCGCGAAATTTCCGTGGCGACGCGCCACTCCTGCGCTGAGACAGTGCACGCTACAACTGCGCGTGGTTTAAAATCAGGGCCGGCACCCAACTTGGGGGTTGACTCAAAACCCAGCCCGGTCGATTATTAACTATCCGGTTAGTTAATTATGCAAAGCAGCACCATTCATGAAACGGCAAGGGGACGCCCGGCGCGCGCGGGCGACAGCCGGCGCGCCATCCTGGCCGCCGCGGCGGACGCCTTCGCCAGCGCGGGGCAGGCCGGCGCGCGGATGGACGCCATCGCGGACGCCGCCGGCGTGAACAAGGCGCTGCTCTATTACTATTTCAAGAGCAAGGAGAGCCTTTTCCAAGCGGTGGTGGAGGACCACTTCGAGGCGTTCAATCGCGATGCGGTCCAGCTGCTCGCCGGGCCGGGGCCCGCGCGCAGCGTGCTGCTGCGCTACGCGTCGCTGCATTTCGATTTCATCTGCTCGCGGTTGCGCTACGCGGGGCTTTACCAGCAGTTGATGTCCTACGGCGGCAAACCGCTCGACAGCCTCGTGAAAAAATATTTCCTCCCGCGCAGCCGCGCGCTCGACAAGCTGCTCGAGCGCGGCATGAAAACCGGCGAGTTCCGCAAGGCAGACCGCATGAACACGGCGGTTTCCATCGCGTCGCTCATCGTGTTCTATTTTTCCTCGGCGCCCGTGATGCGGCTCATCCGCCCCGGCGACCCATACAGCCCCGCGAGCCTCAAACGCCGCAA